>JAHDFT010000193.1 GCA_020628015.1 Bacteroidota bacterium | reverse complement strand
CTACACCAAAACTCCCAGGAATTGGATCAAATTGAGGGTTGATTTGAGCCATTCCCTGAAATGAGATCAGTAACAAAATCAATAGATATAGATTGGCTTTAATTATTTCAGTCATTATGTATTATTTACTATTAAATGTAAGGTAGGCAAACCACTACATACAGTAAATATACGGCAGTATTTTGAAAAAAAATCATGTGTGCTATTTTTTTCTAAAATTACATCTGCTACGATTTACACAATAGAGAATTGGATTGATTAAATAATAATGCGTTTTTTACTTTTCCACCACAGTTTTCTCTCACTAGACGTAAAATAGGTTCAAGCGACTATTCTGCTTGCTTTATTTCCTGTACCAATATTTATAGTTTCGACCTTATTGTTATGTCCTTTTGTCTTTTAACTTTTTTAAATCTTTTTGTGCATCTATAAAATTGGGATTTATTTCCAATGATTTTTCAAAGGCTCTTATAGCTTCTTCTTCCCTTTCCAATTTTACTAATACTACGCCTAAACTATGATAAGGATCATATTCCTTAGGATACAATATTACCAAGAGTTCGAAAATACTTAAAGCTTCTTCGTCCTTATTAAGTCGCATTAATTGGCAGCCAAATCTAGTAATTCCTTGCCAAGTAATATCATATTCGGTCTCTTTCCCAGTCTTTTCTCTACAGAAAATTAATATATCATCAATATTCTTTGACTTGGCATAAAGATTTGCAAGTTTTTTCTTATTCATTCTACTAAGCTCCGATTTCTGTTCTGATAAAGTTGCTACTCTATATGCTCTCCGTTCTTCATCTGATATTTTGGAGGGGTCAATAGTATAAAATTCCCAAAGAGCGTTTTCACTTTTGCGAATATATTGGGTTCCATATATCTGAGGTTCCTTCCTAATCATTAAATCTCTATCTATTGCAGCAGCAAGAAGCCATTTATTCGTAGTAGGGTCTAATTCAAGTGCTTTTTTCATCATTTGGACAGCCATACTTGAAGCATTCGGATCTCTTTCTTTAGCTCCATTCCTTCCATGTTGGAATACTATTGCAGCATTTAAGTGATCATCAACCGTTGAAATTTTGTTTTCCTTGAATAGTTCATAAACTTTTGATAACCGCTTATAATCACGTTTCCAAAGTTCTTGTTCAGATAATTCCCCTAAGTCGTATCTTGTACGATCTAGTTGGTCTAACTTTGCCAGTTCTATTAATTCTATATTGTTAACTTTATTCATCTTGTAATTATTCAGTTATTTCCACAAAGTACAGAAAAGATTAGTATTTTCAATAGGGGCTGTTTTTATCGAATGTTAGGTGGTGAGTGGATTGCTTGTTCCATTTCTGTGAACAAGTAATCCACTCATATTAAAAGACTTTTTGACAATTTTATAGTTGCTCTTAGCTCCATAGGAGCCTTCACCTTGGTAGTCATAATAATACCACCTTTTTTAAGCTCCAGCGGAGCGACACTAGGTATGTGATGATTTGGTGAAAAATTAAATGAAGCAGCTTCTTAATCCATTTTTTCATATTCTAATCCTGGACCATCACAACTTAGCCAAGTTCCAACAAGTAGAACACTTGATTTTAACCATAAAGTTTCTGTTTGACTTGGACCACAGGTTCCAATAATTTCGCTGCTAGTGTCATAAGTTAATTCCAAAAATCTGTCATCACCATGATTGACAAATTCATAAGTTCCCGATGCTTCAGAACTTACTCCATCTCGTTCTCTTTGTTTAGTAAAACGCCCATCTAAGTTTAATAAATAAGATTCTTGCCACTCCATATCTGCACCAGTTGTCTCTGAATTTGGGATTTGCCCTGTCATTTTAACCAATGTCCATCCTTCTACAAGGTTATCAAGATCGGTATTATCAGGAACCAAAGTGTCATCTTTTGAACAAGAAAATAATATACATATTGCAAAAAATAGTAAGGATAAATTTTTCATTTTTACTAATTTTAATTTTTAGATACTGTTAATTATATAATGTTTTTTTGACAATGAATCTCGGTTATATATCATAAGATACGGCTATTGCCAATAAATGGTTGGCTCTAATTTTAACAAAAATACAAACAGTTGATTATCAGTACAGTTATAATGCTGCCTAATACAATTAAAATCTTTTCTCTACGACTACTTCCACAGTTTTGGTGCCATCACCTAGTAGAGAAACCCATCTCTTTTTAGAGTAATTATTTAAATATAAATGGTGATTGAGCAACTTTTTGTTCAGATACTAAATATAGAATAGTATTATTGAAAATAAAATAATATGTAGTGTTTTTTTATTGTGTATAAATAACTTCTACGCTATCTGTTATAGGGCGAGCTTGACAGGTTAGAATAAATCCTTCTTCAATTTCTTCAGGTTCTAAGGTCAGACATTCATCCATTTGAACCTTCCCTTCAATACATTTTCCAAGGCAGGAGGCACAAGCTCCTGTTTTGCAGGAATAAGGAGCTTCATAACCCATATCAAGCAGGGTATCCAATATGGTAGTTCCAGCAGGTATATTGGTTTCTATGCGTTCTCCATTTAAATGAGCAATAAGTGCCGCCCCTGTTTTTACTTGGCTCAAATCTACTTCTTTGGCTGGTTCGCCATTAGCATTTTGAGGGACACTAGAGCTAAATCGCTCAATATGAATGCGTTTTGGGTCTACTCCCTTTTCTAGTAATACTTTTTCTGCGGCATCCATCATTGGCCCTGGTCCACAAATAAAATATTCCTGTTGTCGGTGTTCAGGTCTGTTTTGATTGAAAAAATAATGAATGTGCTGTTCATCCATAATCCCAACCATACCTTTCCATTTACTTACTGTTTGAGTTTGCAATCCAAAAAAACGTTTTTGTTGTCTGGTATCTGGATGGCTCAGAATTTGTACATTTCTAAACCTGTCAGGATAGCGATGTGCCAATTGCTCTAAAGTTGTTTTAAAAATAATGCTCTTTTCATCTCTATTCCCATAAAATAAAAATACCTTACTCAAAGGTTCTTTTTCCAAAACAGTCTTTGATATAGATAATAATGGTGTAATCCCACTACCGCCACCTAACATATAATAGGTTTTCTTATTTGCAGCATCTAAAGTGGTATAAAAGCGTCCATTAGGGGGCATGACAGCTATGGTATCTCCTTCCTTTAGTTGTTGATTGATATAGGTAGAAACCAAGCCATTTTTGATTTGTTTTATGGTCACTCTAAGCTCCTGATCTAAAGGGCTACTACTCATAGAATAGGCTCTACGTACTGTATTGTCATTAATGGTTAATTTCAAAGTAAGGTACTGCCCTTGTATGAAACTAAAAGTATCCGTCAACTCTTGAGGAATGTCAAAGATTAGTGATACTGCATCAGGGGTTTCTCGAATGATTTCTTTTACTTTTAAATCGTGGAATTGCATATTGGTATAAGTATTTATTATAATAACATTGTAATTATTAATAGCTTTAATTTTTAAATTATAATTTTATAAGCTACAAAAACCTGAAATATGAACAAATATACAAAGACAAACATTAAATTTGTAAAATAATTTCTTGTAACTTTAGGGGATAGTAAAATATATTTAATGTTTTAGTGATGAAACAAAGATAAATTCGGTCATATCTTCCTAATTATACTTCAATCCATCACTATAAGTAGTAGGTTAAATGAATAGTGACTTACTACTCAGTAAAAAGTAATACATTATGACGCTTAATTCATCTGCCCTACCTCCAATGGTATCTGGAGCATTACCTGTTTTAGGACATGCAGTAGAATTTAATAAAGACCGTCACCGAGTACTTTGGCGAGGTTATAAAGAGCATGGTTCCATTTTTATGGTTGACTTTGGTATATCTAAAACAGTAGTACTCGTAGGTCCTGAGTATAATAAGGCTTTTTTTGAAGATACTGATACGAAGTTAAGCCTTGATAAAGCTTATGTTTTCTTGAAAAGCTTGTTTGGTGAAGTTGGTTTAACAGCTCCAGTAGAGATTTATAATAATCAACGTCCTGTATTGTATGAGCCTTTTGGAAGGCAAAAAATGTTACGGTATACAAATATTATACAACAAACTGTACAAGAGTGGTTGGATGGTTTGGGTAAAGAAGGAGAAATGGACATTACAGAGGAAATGTCTAATGTTACCCAACATGTAGCAGGTCGCACTTTTCTTGGTAAGGAATTTTATGATAGCGTAGGGGAGGAGTTCTGGAAGGAATATGAAACGCTAGGTAAAGCTTTAGATCCTATTCTACCGCCTAATTTACCCATTCCTAAGTTTATTAAGCGAGACATTGCCAAAAAGAAAATGTACAATACTTTGGCTCCAATTATTAAAGAACGACGAAATAAGAGCAAAAAATACGATGACTTTTTACAGGATTTAGTCGATAAACCTATGGCAGATGGGACATTTATGGATGATGATGCTATTGTCAAACTCATTCTAGCATTGATGTTTGCAGGACATGAGACTACTGCTGGACAAGGCGCATGGTCGATTATTCAACTGTTGCAAAATCCTGATTATTTGCTACAGGTAAAAGAGGAAATTGCCAATCATGTTCCTTATGGAATAACTTTCGATTCCAATTCATTAGCCAATCTCGAAAAAATCTTGTGGGCAGTAGAGGAAACTTCTCGAATTTATCCTGCGGCTGATATATTGATCCGTATGACTAACGAGGAATACCAAATTGGGGGATATACCTTACCCAAAGACATGCCTATTATGACTAGTGCTATGGTTTCCCACTTTTTACCCGAATTTTTTGAAAATCCACATACTTATGATCCTACTCGTTTTGGGCCTGAACGCAATGAAAAAAATCAACATAGATATTCTACAATAGGTTTTGGTGGTTCTACTCATAAATGTGCAGGAATGAACTTTGCCTATAATGAAATGATAATGATTACTGCCTTATTATTTCAGCAATTTGACTTGGAATTGTTAACGGAGGATACTAAGATTGTTACTGGTTTAGGTGCTTGTAAGCCTTGTCCTGCTTATATTAGATATAAAAGAAAACCTGCGGAGGAACTTGTAGGACAGGAAACACTCAAAGAAGCTATAGCAGGTGCCTGTCCTCATTTAACTAAATTAGCGAAAGAAGATAAACAAAACTGAATCAGACATCAATAATTTATTGAAGCTGATTAATTATTCCCTTGTGTAACAGCATTACTCATTTGTTAAAGTATGCTTACACAAGGGAATACGTTTTTCTAGTCAGTCTTTTTTGTAGCCTTTGATCTGGTCTAGTACATTCAAAATTATTTCTCCACGACTACTTCTACTGCATTGGCCACAGCTTTGGCTGCATCTCTGGTCGGTAAACCCATACCTTTTGAAGAAATTTGATTTTCCTTGACCCCAAGCGTCACCAACATATCTTTGACAAGTTCAGCCCTCAATTTGGAGATTTTTTTGTTTTCTGGCTTGGTCTTGGCATCAGCAGTATACACTTGTACTTGGATGCGAGAGGCTGGGTGATCTTTGAGCGAGGCAGCCAATCCTTCTACATCTTCTTTCTTGAATTTTGTGATTCGATGTGACTTAGGATCAAATTTGATTTCTGAAAGTGGGTAAATCGTTCCTACCGCTTTGGTATTGAATAACTCATTAAAATTATTCTTGACACTCTCTGTTGATCTATTCGCAGCAAGATTTACTGCTTTTTTGGTATTCGTCGCAGCCGTTTTCAATTTATCCTTTGTATTATCAACCGTTTTATTGATTTTTTCCTTCTTCTTATCAATATCCCTTTGGATATACTCTCCATTATTGTCTACATAATAGCCACGCTCTAATTTGAATTCCCCTTTTTTCTTTACCAATTGCCCTTTTTTATTTAATAAATGGCCATTTTCATTCACATAAAAAGCCCTTTGCTGCTTTTTCATATCCACTTCTGATTTGCATCCAACAAAAGAGATCGCCATCATTGCGACAGCTAAAAACAAGAATAGATTTTTAGTTAAATTGTTAGTCATTGTGTTGTTTTTTAAGGTTTAGATTGTTTGGCTCTTAAGGTGTTTTACATTTTTTGTGTATCCCTTATTAGATGGACGCTAAAATAATAAAAGCTGGTGAATTGTGAAGGGTTTTATTCTACCTTTCTTGGTAGGCTACTACAAACCCTTCATAAGCATCTTTCATCATCAACCTTGTTTCCTCCTCCTCAAAACCGTTTACTTTTTCAGCTTGATCATTACAGGCTTTCCACATGCTTTGAATTTCCAATAAGTCTTCTCTTCTAAATTCAAAATTTTGTTCGTTCAAAATAGTATAGGCAGCCATTTTGGATTCATAAGACTCATAAAATAGAATTTTAAATAATGCCACCAGTTTATGTTTACAATCTAATGTCTGTAAAGCATAAACCATTGTGCCATTATAGTCCCTGCTTTCTGGTTTAAAAATAGCCTTCAGTAATGGCTCAATGGCTCGATTGTCTTTTATTTCCCTCAATGATAGGGCAGCAAGATTTCGTATTTCTGCATTCTCTAAATTCAATAACGCTATCAAAAATTGGACAATATCCTCCCCTCCAATTTTGGCAAGCTGCTCTGCTGCATTTAGAGCTATTTCACTATCTTCTGAAAAAAGTTCTTTTTTCCAGTTCTCGATTTCGTTATTTGTATTCATTGTTTTCTTTTTCCTATTAAAGCTGCTCCCCAAGCAGATAAGCCGCTATCAATAGCTCACTAACATCCACCTCTCCTTGATTGGCTAAAACAATTGCCCCAATTTTATTAGAAGGATTAAAGCCTACCTCAGTAGCGACCCCTTGCTCTCCGCCATTATGTCCCCAAAGGTTTGTGGATTCATCTAGCATATAGATCATTAAGCCCATCGAGGGATCAATATCGGGAATTTGTGGGGTCAACATTTCGGTGACAGTATTAGTTTCTAATAGTTGATGATTATTGGAGAAGCCTTCTTGGGCAAGTGCACTCAAAAATTTCACCATGTCTCTTGCAGTAGAACGAAGGGCACCATTAGGATAGTCGGCAAAGGTATAATGCTGGATAAGGTCAAATTCCCCCCTTATATAATCATAAGGATTGACCAAGGTTTTATTCGATGTTAATGCCTCTTCCAAACTCCAATAGGTATTATTCATGCCTAAAGGTTGGAAGATATTGTCTTTACAATACGCATTAAAGTCTTGATTGGCGATTTCTGCGACTAAAACACCGATTAAAGCACTTGCCATATTGGAATAATTGGATTTGGTGCCTGGTGCATAATTGTAGTAATTATCGGATGCATCATAATATGCTCCATCTGGTGCTAAATATTTTTCCATATAGGCTTTTAATCCCAAATCACTATCTTCTCCATAAGCATAATGAAGTCCTGCTGCTTCCCCATCTGCTATTGCTGATGTATGCGTTAATAACATGCGAAAAGTAATTGGAGTAGATTGATCGGGAGCAGATACATCAAATGGTAAATAATCATTAATGGCATCATCTAGGCTAAGTTTGCCTGCTTCGTATAATTGTAAAAGAGCTGTGGCCGTCACCAGCTTTGAAACAGAAGCCAGTAAGAAAATATCATCTTGCCCTAATGCTTTATTGTTTTCCACATCAGATTGTCCTAAGTATTTTTCGTATTTTATCGTTTCGCCCTCAAAAATTAGGACAGATAGGGCTGGAATATTTTGATCGTTCATTTCCTCTTCTAAGTAGATTTCAAATTCTTCAATCGTGGTGAAATCTAAAGGCTCATTGCCTCCACAATTAGAGAAAAGTAGGATGAATAGAGTGGTATAGATAAAATGGAATTTATTCATTAGTTTGTTTTTATGTTTTTTTAGCTGTTACTAAATTAATAATATTTTCTGAATCTAGACTTCCCTAGGAATGAGTGAAAAATAAATTTATAAATTGAGATTAGAGAAATTTAACATTAAACGAGGCAAAAGCACATATAACATAAGGAGATAACAAGATTTTCAATAAAAAAAATAATACAACAGGATTATTTATTATATTGCTTTTTTAGAAAAAAGGAATATTGCTTTTCTGTGTCAATTTATATAAATGGAATCAATCGTACTTGAAATTTTTGGAGATAATGTACTTACTAAAAATGAACTAAAAAGCATCTGTGAAAAATTAGAAAAAATCAAGCTCAAAAAGAAAGCATTTCTTTTAAAAGCAGGGGACAAAGTTGATTGTATTCATTATGTACATAGTGGTTGTTTAAGAACCTATTTTATAGATCTTTCTGGCAAAGAGCATACCTTACAATTTGCAATTAAGGGCTGGTGGATTAGTGATTATATTGCCCTGTTTGGCAAAGAAAAAACAGTATCAGTATCTTATATTGAATGTATCAAAGATGCCACCTTGCTTAAAGTTTCAAAAAAGGACTTTGATGTGTTATGTGATGAAATACCTAAAACAAATCGTTTATATATTCAAAATTTAGAATCTGCCTTTGCTGCCTTTCAAAAACGAATCCTTGAAAGTCTAACCTTATCAGCAAAAGAACGCTATATCAATTTTATAAATACTTATCCCAATATTGAACAAAATGTAAAAAATTACCACATCGCTTCGTTTTTAGGAATCACTACAGAGAGTTTGAGTAGAATAAGAAAGGACATTGCTAAGTGACAGTCTAATTTCTTACCATACATCAATTTTTAGGAGTTAATGGAATACTAAATTGCATTTTTATTTAATTTCTAAATCAACAGACATGTTAAAAAAATTATTAGGTATTGCGCCCAAATTAGAATCAGATGGGTCTTATAGTCCTTCAAAAGTTGCTTTAAAATTGTCCACATCGCCCAAAACTGACTTTGAAAATATTAGCTACACCAAATATCAAGGGCAGCAATCGAAAATTTTGGCGATTTTTACAGAGCGAAAAAATATGACCATGCAAAATGGTAAAAAATTTTCTACAGGAAACCACCCAGTAGAAGCTTTATTGCCTATGTTGCATCTAAGAAATGCGGGTTTTGATTTTGAAATTGCTACGCCAACAGGAAAGCCAGTCGTTTTTGAAATGTGGGCTTTCCCAGAGAAAGATGAGCATGTAAAAGCAATCTATAATGAATACAAGTCACGTTTTGAAAAACCTAAAAAATTACAAGATTTTATTAATAATTCATTTGCTAGTGTAGCATCTTACGCAGCAGTATTTGTACCAGGTGGACATGGAGCCATGTTAGGTATTCCAGAGGATAGAAATGTTGGTAAAATATTAAACTGGGCACATGAAAACGATTTGTTTACCATAACCCTTTGTCATGGTCCTGGTTCACTTTTAACAACTACACTTGATAATCAAAAATTTCTTTATGAAGGCTATAAAATGGCGGTGTTTCCTGATGCTGTGGATAAACAAACGCCAATGATTGGTTATTTGCCAGGTCATATGCCTTGGGCTTTAAGTGAGCAATTAAAGAATTTAGGAGCAAATATTGTGAATACTAAGTCAGACAAAACCGTTTGCTTGGATAGAAAATTGATCACAGGTGCAAGTCCCCTAGCCTCTAATGAGTTAGGGAAATTAGCCGCAAATACCTTATTGAAGGAATTGAAGTAAGGAACAGTAAAAAAAAA
>JAHDFT010000192.1 GCA_020628015.1 Bacteroidota bacterium | reverse complement strand
CAGTTCAAAATACAACATATGTCTCATTCTACCTTTAATTTTCATAGGTTTCTTTTTATTGGGCATTAATGTAAAACCTATTTTTCGCAATACTTTTTGAGAAGCAATATTTTCCGCATCGCAAGTAGCCTCTATTCTTACAATGTCTTTATGATGTATAAAATACTGGGTCAAAGCCTGAGCAGCTTCTGTGGCATAACCCTGATTCCAATAATCGGGATGAATGATATAACCCAAATCTGATTGATGGCTGATCTCTTTATTCATTCGAGTACCACAACCACCAATAAGTTGTCCTGTTTCTTTTAAGGTGATACACAGTTCAAAAGATGTTCTGGGTACTACTTCTTGATCGGCTAAAGCTTTTTCGACAAATGCTTGAGTATCTTCAACTGTATTAGGTCCCCAAACTTCATATTCCAATATATCGCCTTTTGAAGCATATTGGTGAACAGCTTCCCAGTCCTCCGCTTGGTATTCTCTTAGTAAAAGCCTTTCTGATTCAATTTGCATTTTTGTTTAATTTTCAATCCAAAAATTTAATTTCGCAACACCTTTTAAAATATGTTCCTTCCAAAGTTTGCCTCCATTTTTGACAATGGTTTTGACCGAGCCAATATTATCTTTATCACAGGTAACCAATACTTTATTAATCCCCAATTTTTTCGCCTCAATCAACGACAATTCTAGTATTTTGGTAGCATAACCCCTTCGTCTAAAAGTTGGACGGATGCCATAACCAATATGCCCACCTTCAAGCAGAAGTCCTTCGGTAAGTGTGTGACGGATATTGGACATCCCAACAATCTGATTTGCCTCATTAACTAACCAAAAAGTGGAGTTATTGACCCAATCAGGCTTATCTGCTGTTTTTTCTGTGATTATTTTATTAATCATAGCTGGAAAATCATTACAGTCATAACGTAAGGGAAAAGGAGCCAAGGGTTCACCCGTTGCCTCCCAGTCTTTACGCATTTCTAAATAAGCAGATGCTAAGTCTACAGTTGGTTCGATGAGTTTGAGTTTCATGGTGGTCTGATCTATTTTTAATGAGGAAATTTGGCAGCTACAACAGTTAGAATGGGCTTAGAGTTCCATCACTTAATAGTTTTTTGACAATTTTAATAAGAATGACTTAGATAGAATTATAAATAATAAATAGTGATGGATTATGGTTAATGGTAGGCGAGTTGATAGTATGTAAATCAAGCAGATGATAGGCTATATATAAAATGTAAAAAGCGACTTGATAAATAAATATCAAGCCGCTTTTTTGGGTGACCAAGGGGATTCGAACCCCCGACCCCTGGAACCACAATCCAGTGCTCTAACCAACTGAGCTATGGTCACCATTTAAAACAAGTATATTTCTCTCGAAATAGTTCGCAAATTTAAAACTTTAATTGATTTTTTGCAGAAAAACGTACAATTTTTTTCTACAAAAAATCAATTTGCTTGATTCCTATCCAAGCAACATTAGTAAATACATTATTAACTAGTAATTGGTTCCTTACTAATCAAAGTTATCGTTCTTTCTTCAAAATTAAATGGACCTTCTACTTTTTTATTTTCTTTATCCAAAAGTTCGATTCTAATACTGTTTTCACCATCCTTCAAGCCTTCGATAAAATAAGGTTGCCATTTGGTCAACATAAAGGGCGTACCATTAATTGTGGCTCTTACCTTATAGCCATTCGCAGAAAGCGTTGCATTAACCACATAGAAATCCAACATCACTCTTTTGGTATCATTCTCCCCAATATATTTTCCCTTTGGACGGCTATAAAACAGATGTGCGCCATTGGGGTCGAAATCCAATTTTTCATCATCTGCTGGCGAGCCTACTTTAAATTCGGTAAGTGAATAAGCTCCTTTGTGCTTCAAGCTTTCGTGATAAGAACGAGACAGAAAGGCTAGTTGCACATAGTGTCCATCAGGTAATTTTTTCTTGAATTTATTATTATAATGAGCGGAATAGGGTTCATTATTCAAAATTAAGTGAATGTGCTGTCCTTTTTTAGAATTGGCACAAATTTTTTGTTCTGCATCAGGCGTTTGATTGCCTAATTTGAAATTCTCCACGCCAAAGTCATATTCTACGTCCATACCCGTCAATAATGCTTCACCAGCTTTTGGTGTATTGAGGGTCAATTGGGCTTGATTGAACTTAGGAGAATCATTTACAGGAATCAATTTGATCCCATCTTTTTGCAAGGCACCTGAAGAAGCCACAGCAGCATCACTTTTTGCTGGTGCGTCCTTATTGGCTGCATCATCTTTTGAGCCTGTATTACTGGAATCATCTGTAGAACCACAACCAATAAAGGTGCATAGACTAATAATTAGAAATAGGTTTAGTAAGTAGTGTTTTTTCATGATCTGTTTTTTTGATGGCTTAACTAGTCCATTTTTTCAATGTGATTAAGGTTAATGGATTAGGAATAATCACCTTATAAGAAAGGAGGGTTCCTAATCCATTATTAGTTATTTATTTATTCAAAAGATAAAATCGTTTTCTTAATAATAGCAACACATTCCAGTAATTGTTGTTCAGTAATCACCAAAGGCGGTGCAAAGCGGATTTTATTGCCATGTGTTGGTTTAGCCAATAAGCCATTATCCCTTAATTTGAGGCAAATATCCCAAGCTAGACCAGAATCTTCATCTCCCGAAATGATAATGGCATTCAATAAACCTTTTCCTCGTACTTTTTGAATGAGTTTAGAAGGAATCGCACGCAATTCATCTCGTAGTATTTTACCCAATCGCTCTGCATTTTCCGACAGTTTTTCATCCACCAATACTTCTAAGGCAGCAATAGCAACGGCACAAGCAAGTGGATTTCCACCATAAGTTGAGCCGTGTTCTCCTGGTTTGATGGTCAACATGATTTCATCTCTACACAAGACCGCAGAAACAGGGAAAACACCACCAGACAAGGCCTTTCCTAAGATCAAAATATCGGGCTTGAATCCCTCATGATCACAACACAACATTTTACCCGTTCTTGCCAAGCCTGTCTGTACCTCATCCGCAATAAACAAAACATTAGCCGCTTTACAAATTTCATAAGCCTTTTTCAAATACCCCTCATCTGGTACGACAACACCCGCTTCTCCTTGAATCGGTTCGACCATAAAACCAGCAACCGTAGGATCTTGCACTGCTTTTTCTAAAGCCTCTAAATCATTATAAGGAATTTTTAGATAACCTGGCATATAAGGTCCGAAACCTTCATAACTAGAAGGATCATCAGAAGAGGAAATCGCAGCAAGGGTTCTTCCCCAGAAATTACCCTCTACAAAAATAATCTTAGCCTGATTTTGAGGAACACCTTTGACTCGATAAGCCCATTTTCTAGTCAATTTCAAGGCTGTTTCCCCACCTTCTACACCTGTATTCATGGGCAATACTTTATCATAGCCCAACAATTCGGTAATGTATTTTTCATACTGACCCAATACATCATTGTGGAATGCTCTGGAAGTTAGGGTCAATTTTTGTGCTTGTTCTTGGAGGGCTTTAAGGATTTTGGGATGGCAATGTCCTTGATTGACTGCCGAATAAGCGGATAAAAAATCATAATACTTTTTACCATCTACATCCCATACAAATACACCATCTCCTTTAGATAATACAACTGGTAGTGGGTGGTAATTATGTGCGCCATATCGATCTTCTAAATCTATATAATGTTGCGCTTTGCTTGTTACTGTGGTCAATACATCACTCATTTTGTGAAAATTTTTAAAGAAGTAACTGACATTAAACTGATCTCATATATGAAGATGAGTGATTCAATCTATTTTCAACTACTTCATTTTATAAATTACAATATTGAATTTGGCTATAGAATTTATATTTTCCGACAAAAACAGTAGTTTATTCAACTGTAATAATAGGGTAATCCTTATTTTTGAGTAAAATACTGCTTAGATAAATCCGACAAGTCGTTAAATAAATCCCTGTTTTTTTATACGAAGATAAGGAATTATAAGTTTAATTGAGGAAGTTTTTTTGTAGTAAAAGAATAGAAGAACAGCTATTTGATACAGTCCTACTTTGTCAAAATGCTTAAATCTATCCTTAAAACACTATCCATTGTTCAAAATTAATGCTAGACTTATGAACAAAAAAATCTTATTGCTTTGTGGACTATTTTTATTCATTGGCGAATGGGCATTGGCTCAACAATATATTAGCGCAGTAGGAATTCGAGCTACACGTACCCAATTTGGGGTAACTTTACAACAAAGAGTGCTACCACAATCAACCGTAGAGGCACAATTACAGTTTGGTTTAGGTAAAATTGTGCTTGGTGGTTTGTTTGAAATCCATAAACCACTCCTTTCTAAAGGATTTAATTATTATATTGGCGGCGGTTATCATGTCGGAAGAGATTTAAATGATGGTGCATTTTCTGGCCCTGATTTGATTGCTGGTTTAGAGTTAAAAATACCAGCTCTTCCTTTGCAACTCTCCGCAGATGTGAAACCTACTTTTAATCTCAATGGTGGTCGATGGTTTGGTATAGAAACAGGTTTGGCAGTACGTTATATTTTAGTGCCTGATCGAAGCAATAAAAATAAACGTCGCAACCAAAATAAACATCGAAATAATCAACGACAGCAACGACCAGGAGATATTTTTAAGCCAAAACAACAACAGCCACCACCTAAGAAGCCGACTCCTAAGAAAAAGGGGAAGGTAAGGATTGGTTAGGAACAAGCAAAAAATAAATTGGGTATCTTTGTTAGGTTAATTTGTAGCTAGGCAAGGCAAAAAACGTAGGCGATGCGAGCATCGGCGAGGCTTTTTAACGAAGTATAGCGGCAAATTAAACAACAAGATATCGGTTTATTTTTTAGCTGTTACTTAGGTAGACCTTAAAAGATAAAATAGATGAGGAAAAGAGGAAAGTTTATTGTATTTGAAGGGATTGATGGATCAGGAAAGTCTACTCTAGTACGTCATTTGAAGGAACAAATGACTGCTGAAGGGATTCCTTTTTATGATACTTGTGAACCAACAAATAGCCCTATTGGTTCGATTATTCGCAATGTCTTGAATCGACGTATTCAAATGGATGAAAAAACGATTGCTGCCCTTTTTCTAGCAGATCGCTTGGATCACATCCAGAATGAGGCAAATGGGATGTTGAAATTTTTGGATCAAGGCATTCATGTCATTTCAGATCGGTATTATTTCTCCTCTTATGCTTATCACAGTACACATATGCCAATGGATTGGGTCATTAATTGTAATGCCCTTTGTGCAGAACTATTACGACCAGATCTGAATTTGTTTATTAATATTTCTGTGGAAACCAGCTTAGGAAGGTTACAAAAGAATCGAACTTTTCACGATATTTTTGAAACAAAAGAACGCATCACCTCCGTCCGAAACAACTACCTTGAAGCGATTGAACGCTTAAAGGATCAAGAGCAAATCAGCATTATTGATGGCGAAAGAAGCCCTGATGCAGTATTTGCTGATGTTTGGACGGAGGTGAGTAACGTTCTTGGAATAAAATCTAAAGTATAGATTGGTTTATGATTCGTTATTTTTTATAGGTAAAGAGTAAAAAAATAGCTTCCTCATTTTGATTGGGGAACTTATCTTTTACTTCTTCCTAAATTAATCAACCATCATTTTAGTACGATAAGTGTGTTCGCCTTTTACCTCTACTACATAAACACCACTACTTAAATCATTACTATTGATGGTGATTTGCGGCGCATTAGTTGCATTCCATTGTTTGACTAATCTTCCTGTCACATCATAGATTTGTACAGACTTTAAAGAGCGGTCATTTTCAGGAAAAACCAATTGGCTGACCTCTTGGACAGGGTTAGGATAGATGTATAAAGAAGAATAGTCTATTAAATCCTCCATGCCTACATAGCGACATTCTCCCCTTGTGTCATCAAACCATTGCTTGGCGTTGATGAGTGCAAAAGGCGCACATTCTGCGTGCATAAAGGTAGCTCCCATACTTCTTGCGGTCACATTTTCAGGATCAGCACCCTTAGCTAACATTGTATCCAAAGTAGCTAAAGCATTCACATAAGAAACCTGCTCATCTGCCTCACAATAATACATTTTCAAAGGCATTTCGGGTACCCAATCATAGATATTATTTTCAGCCATTGCTACATTAAATGGATGGTTATCATTGGTTTTTACTTCCTCATAAAAATCAGGTTGAAATAGATCAAATGCTTTTGCAGGTAATTGACCTGTTAAATTAGTCTCTCGATTTTCTGGATTGAAAATACGTGGCACAATATCATCATAAGGAGCTTTAAAGATTTCACTCCAACTATCAAACATATTGTCATAATAAGCATTATAAGCATAAGCAACAAATGATACCAAGCCTGCATTAACAGAGGTTGGTGAGGTAATGCTATCTCTAGTTAATGGGAAAACTTGGTAAGGTCCACTCATAGGTGTGCCAATAGTTACTTTAATCTCATCGCTGTGCAATTCTTGAATTTCTTTCAAGGTTGCCATTGCTACGAAACCTCCTTCAGAATAACCTGCTACAAATAAATCATCATTTAATTCTACACCAATTTCTCTACAAAACTGACGAGCAGCACGAATCATATCCACCGAAGTAGTTGCAGAAGGCTTGGCTATAATATAGGGATGAACTTTATCTTTTGAGGCTCCATAACCAATATAATCAGGTAAAGCGGAAACGTAACCATCTGTTGACATTAATAAACCAATGATAAATTCTCCATCTCCATCAGTCATTGCACCGTCAAACATAGTACCGTGATTGTAATTCAACATCGAAGCATAACACTCATAATTTTGAGGAATCAACATTGCCCCAGAAACCTCTATTAAATCTGTGCCATTCACATCTGGCGTTTTGTAAATAATTGTATAACGATCTACTGCATAACTAATTGGTAGTATATTGGAGAAAGCATCTAAACCTAAACTGGCAAATTCGGCTTCTATATCTGCTATTGTATAAGTTTTTGTCAATTCATAAGACACCAATTTTCCTCTTTCATAGTCTTGCGCTTGTAGGGTGAATTGTAGGCTTATGGATAAAAAAGCAAGTAGTAGTAAATGTCTGATCATGTTTGAATTTTTTTGATTAGTTTATATAAAATAACAGACGATCTTCATTAATGAGATAAAATAGATTTATTTCGGGTGTAATTGGGATTTGTCCCCCTTAGGAACGAGTGAAAAATAAGTGTACAAATTTTGGTTAGGGAAATTTATCACTAGACGAGGCAAAAAACGTAGGCGATGCAGGGCATCGGCGAGGCTTTTTAACGAAGTATAGGGTTAAATTTATCAATCAAAATAGTACAATTATTTTTTGACTGTTCCTTATATTGAAAAACGAAAAAGTATCAATCTTTTAGCTATTTTATTGAAATAGTCTCCTGAACTTGACAGGTCGCTCCGATGGAACTAATCCCAATTACGCCCATTTATTTCTAATCCATCAATCAATGCAAAATATAAAAAAAAGACCAATTCTTAGTATTCAACAAATGATTTTTGAATAAATGTTCAATGAATAGGCTATTTTTATCTACTACTAGTCAATAATTTGGAATGGACAGAGTGGTAAATGCTTGTGTTTTGAATTGTGACTTAATCTCCATACCATATTTCATCCTCTGAAAAAACAGCAGGTTGTACAGTTCGGTCTAATTTTCGTTCGCTTGCTTGTTTTTTAAATTCTATGGCTAATTTTTTGAATTGTGTTTGATAGGCAGGGAGCGTCCAACGCCCAAAAATGGTATGTCCACCTTCATACATTTGCACATCGTATTCTTCAGGGGTAGTGACATAACCACTATATCCATTAGCATAACCACCAATAATGACTCTTGTTACTCCTTTGTGTTTTAATATGCGTTCTACTGTTTTTCGCAAACGTTGACCAGCCATTGTAGTGACCTCAGCAGCTAATCCGATAATGGCTAAGGAACCAATTTGTATAATTTGTATAGGAAGGATATGCGGCATCCAAGGAGTACGACGGGCAAAACCGTTGACATCAATGCGTTTAAGCCGTTCAATGGTAGGGTCTACAGCAGCAGGAATAATTAAGTCTTTGATTTTGAAGGTGCCTAGTAATTTTCCATTAGTTGCTTCAATAACAATAAATTTTTTGCCATGCATAGAGTATTTTAGGTCAACATCTTCTTTAGATTTATTAGTAGCAAAAAGTTTATAGACTGATTTTTCATAGGCACTCACCACAGTTGAAGCCGTTTTAGTTGCCACACCTAGAAAAAAGTTGGCAACAGGAGAGGGGAGAGGTGGACGATCAGAAGCCCCTGTTAGTAGGCTTGTTCCTGTAGCAGCAGGTACTGTTTTTACACCACTTTTTCCATGACTAAATTCCATATCTATCTCTACACTACTCAAATCCACATAAACCAGTTCATAATCAATGCCTCCTTTCAAAGCCTCATTTATCAAAGCATTTTCTAGTAAAGATTTTGCTTTTTTATACTGTAATTTTCCATTAAAACGAGCACTTTTATAATCATCCTCATATTTACCATTAAAAAAGCCCTCTTCATTATCAAATTGATTGTTTGGGGAGACATCCCCAGCCGTATCCTGAGCAAATACCGAAATAAAGTCCTCATTTCCTAAAGAATCCTTTCCAAAATCCTCCATATATTTTGCCGCATAACCTTTATTATCCGAACAGACCCTAAAATTAGTATTATTAACACTTGTCGTATGCACCCCAAACCAATTCCACAAACCAATTACTTTACCAGTTTCATCTACAAAAGACAATAATTTCATTTCTCGGTCAATGGCTAAATGGTGATCCTTTTTTAATATTTTCTTTTTCACCTCTGGATTGGCATTATAAGCAGCTAATGAACGATTATAGCCGACCTCATCTGTCGGGGCAAATTCGCCACTAGACCAATAAATACTGGCCTTTTTACGATCCTGGCAAGCTTGTACAATCGCTTCAACGGTACCTTTTACATAATGATCAAATACTTTAGGTTGAAAGCCTGGAATCGCCAAATTATACAATATATAATGAGAGTAACCACCTGGTGCGCTATGGGTATGTTGTGAGGTGAGCATAACATTTCGATCCGATAAGCCTAAGTTTGCATATTCTGCCTTCAACTTTTTAATAACGGCATCTTTAATTGCAATAGAATAAAAACAAATCTCCGCATTGACCAGCACTACTAAATTTCCAGTTGCTATATCTTCAATCGCAAAAGCCCGCACATAAAGTGGTGTTTCCACCCCTTTCACCACATGAAAGGGAACAGCATAACCCATCATGCCTTTATTGTATACAAAGCTATTGGTTATATCCACCTTAGCGGAGCCGATTCGGAAGGAAGGAGCTGTAGTCATGACTTTATTTTATAATTCTATAAATAAATAATTAAGTGCTTTGTAGAGTGCTTTCGTCTAAGTTCGTCAAGAATACAAAAGAAAAAAAGAATATTCAATGAATGTCATGGAAATTTCAATGAAATGGGTGGGTTTGCTTTTTTTACTGTAAATATGCACAAAGCTTGTACCAGAAATAGGGGGAGAGGAGAATATTTATCCCCCTAAAGATATTTATTTTATTTTTTTGCTTGATTTTTGAGATTTTTACTG
>JAHDFT010000191.1 GCA_020628015.1 Bacteroidota bacterium | reverse complement strand
TATGATTTAGTCTACTAACCTCCTTTCAAATCTTTTGAGGGTAATCGTAATCCCAAGAATCGGGCTTTGAGCAATGCACTAACCACCCATTTGGGATCAACTCCACGCATAGACTTTTATTATATTTAAAATCCGAGGCACACACAAAACATAACTGACAACTATACAGGTTCGTCCGCTGCAACTAAGGAAAATAAGATATAATGAATGAAAATCAAATATTGGATTCCGAATTAAGTAAAAAGAAAATAAAACCATTAAATTTAGCGATTCTTGCAGTATTACTAATTGGAATTGGAGGATGGATTGGAGCAACAACCAATTTGATAAATGGAAATGTAAGTGAAGAATATTTTCGTCGAATAATGGGATGGGAATTTAATGGAATTTGGAAAGCTGCAATTCTACAAGGAATATTTGAAGGATTGCTTTATGGAGTGATTTTTAGTTTCCTATTCACAATAGGGTTTGCCATATTAACTAATAGGAAAGCAGATTGGAAATTTGTAAAAAAGCAATTAAAGAGAGTAATTTTTATGATTTATGGATGCTGGGGGATAGGAGGAATAATTGCAATAATTTTAGCATTCGCTTTTCCTGAAAATTATGACCGACTGATTTATTTAGTACCACAGGAAACATTGGCAAGAATTGGATATGCATGGGTTGGCGGTTCAATTTGGGGAGGCATGATTGGAGGAGTAATTTCATTAGTTTATGGACTGATAATTACAAATAGAGAATGGAAAGTGGAATTAAGTAACGAGTGAAAAATAAGTTCCCCAATTTTGATTAGGGAAATTTGCTCCTAGACAAGGCAAAAAACGTAGGCAATGCCGTGCCTTGGCGAGGCTTTTTAACGAAGTATAGGGGTAAATTTATCAATCAAAATGAGGAAATTATTTTTTGACTGTTACTAAGTAGTAAGTCAAGTAAATAGTGACTAGTAGATTTGAAAGGATTTTTTTGCTTGTACAAGGCGTGAAACGGAGGCATACATGGAATGTACGGCGAGGCTTCACAACGCAGTACAAGCAAAAAAATACCCAAAGATACCGACAGTATTTACTTGACTTACTACTAAGTAAATAAAAGAAAACTGTAGTGAATAGAGGTGCTAGATAAACATCCAAATAAAAACAAAAAATCTCGTATTTTTTTGTATTAAAAAACTTATGTAATAAGTTGTACAAGGTCGTCAAAGGTGTTGTGGGAAGGATTGGCAGAGAAATTCCTTTGAGTTGATGATTTGGTGCAATCAAAACGATATTTGTAAATGTCTGATAATTATAATTTGAGTGCATGACATATTGAGGGGGGAAGGTATAATCCTTATAATGAAGGTCTTATACTTACATCCTTTGAGATTGGGTATGTTAGCTATTTTTCTTAATGACCGCATAGCGGTCACAGTACGTTAGTCAATAAAAGTGATCTAGTATCTCGACCCTAGCAGGGTCGCACGCTACCGAATTGCATGAGAAATCCCCCAATATGTCATGCACTCTTATAATTTTACAAAAAAATAAGAAATAAAAAAATAGAAGCACATGTATCCACCAATATTAAAATCAAAGCAATTTACACTTAGACCATATCAACAAGTTGATGAGGAGAGAGCGATTGAGACCGCTTTAGATCCAGTCTCAAAGCGATTTATGGGAGGCAATAATGAAAACCCATCACTTAAGAAAGTGTTTGAAGTATATCAGAGAACAGATGATCGTTGGTTTTGGATATGGGGAATTTACAAAGATGATTTGTTGTGTGGACATCTCGAACTTAAGGAAACAGAAAATACTAATGAAAACGAATTGGAAATAGTCTATATGATTCATCCCAAAGAGAGACGCAAAGGAATAATGACTGAAATTTTTTCATTATTAAAAACCAAGCAGAAAAATTGGGGACGTAGAATAATTGCCACAGTAAGTGCTGATAATGTAAATTCAATTGCTTTATTAAAAAAATGGGGAATAGATAAAAAAGAGCCTCGATTGAATAGTGAAACTGGTGAAGCGTCTTTTAAAATAATCTTGAGCAAATAAAGATGGTTATAATAGATACAAAAATGATTGGAGTTTAAAAACAACAGGATTATTTAGTATCTTTGTTTGTCTAGGGCAAAGAGAGGGAGATTGCTTTTCCTCTATAGTTTAATTTAGCTGCTCACCACATTTGATTCGTTCAAAGAATAAAAAAAGAAAAAACAAATATGGCAATAAATAGAAATAAAGTAGATTTATGGAAAGCGGATGTAGCTAAATCTGTTGATTTCTATAATAAATGGTTTTTGAACTTTGCTCCGAAAGCTTTTCGAGATACCAGAATAGAATCAACAAAAGATGTAAAAAAAGCACTCAAAGCAACTGAAAACCTTACTAATATACTACCAGAGACACTAAAACAAAATCCAAGTGTTTTGCCAATGATGAGAATGGCAACTTGTCCTCCAATTGCGAGAGACAGATTAATTGGATTAGCAGGAGTTTCCCCTAACTTGGTTAAAAGTATGGAACTAAAAGGTAAAGTTCCGCCAAGAATGAAAGAAGAAGAATTAATAAATCAATTGAAGAGAATCGGAGTAATTATTGAAAAAATGGCAGACCCAGATATATTCGTTTGGAAAAGTCGTGGTGATAAAGGAACTGAGGAAGAAGTATACAGAGCCTCGACAGTTGTGGCGGATAGACTTTGCGGAGCTGTTGCTGACCCAATAATTAGAAATGCACAAGAACAAAGACAATTAGGAGCCATAAAAAAATGGTTAACGAATAAAGGATATAGAGAATTAGGTCAAGGAGAAGCAGAAGATTTTTTATCAATGCCTCCAGGAACATTTTCATTTAGATTTAATGTACCTATTAATTTAGATGATGACAGAAAAGTAAATATACCTGTAGATTGTGTAATCATGAGAAAATCTGCCAAAAAAGGTGATTTCCCAGCCTTGTTTGAAGCTAAATCGGCAGGTGACTTTACCAATACCAACAAGAGAAGAAAAGAAGAAGCAATTAAAATGCAGCAGCTTAGAAAAACTTATGGGCAATTGATTACTTTTGATTTGTTCCTCTGCGGATATTTTGATTCAGGTTATTTAGGCTATGAAGCAGCCGAAGGAATTGATTGGGTTTGGGAACATCGTATTGACGATTTAGCAAAATTTGGATTTTAACTATGATAGAAATCAATCTTGAAAATAAAAGGGCATTATTACAAAAGACCTTAGACTCGCTTAAAACACAAAAAGAAAGAAATGTTTTAGGGCAATTCTCTACTCCATATCGTCTTGCAAATGATATTCTAATAAAAGCAAAAGAATTCTTACCTAAAAGGAATAAGATTAAATTTCTTGACCCTGCTATTGGCACAGGAGTTTTTTTTAGTGCTTTACTGAATAATTTTCCAGAAAACAGATTAGAACAGGCTGTTGGCTTTGAAATTGATAGTCACTATGGAACTCCATCAAAAGAACTTTGGAGTTCTAAAGACATTAAGTACAATATCGACGATTTTTCAATAAATAAATTCCCTTCAACTGAATACGAAAAATTTAATCTTATTATTTGTAATCCACCTTATGTGAGGCATCATCACATAAAAGGACAAAAACAATTTTTAAAAGAGAAAGCATTTAATGCGATTCAACAAAAGATATCGTCATTAGCAGGTTTGTACTGCTATTTTATTGCAATAGCACATAAATGGATGACAAAAAATGGTATTGGTATTTGGCTAATCCCAAGTGAGTTTATGGATGTTAATTATGGAAAAACTTTGAAAACATATTTCACAACTAAAGTTACTTTACTTCAAGTTCACCGCTTTGACCCTGATGATTTGCAATTTAAAGATGCTTTGGTAACTTCATCAGTCTTAGTAATTAAAAACTCACCTCCACCTAAAAACCATAAGGTTCAATTCACTTTGGGTGCTGATTTAAATAAACCAGAATTATCAAAAAGCTATTTAATTGACGAGTTGAAATTAGAAAATAAATGGACAAGGTTTCCTTTCAATGAAATTCGTTCAAATAACCCTCAATCTAAGCTTAAAGATTTTTTTAAAATCAAAAGAGGAATTGCAACAGGTGACAATTCGTTTTTTATACTTAGTAAAGAGGAGGCTATTCAAAGAAATATACCATTTCAATTTTTGCGTCCAATATTGCCAAGTCCGAGATATATTTCCAATCAAATAATTAATTCAGATGAAAATGGAAATCCAGAAATAGATAAAAAATTATTTGTTCTTGATTGTAGCCTTCCTATTGAAGTTATTGAGGAGGAATATCCAGCATTGTTTAAATATCTTGAGGAAGGAATATCAAGAAAAGTGACAGAAAGATACATTTGTAAGAATCGAAAGATATGGTACTCCCAAGAAAATAGAGAAGTAAGTGATTTTTATTTTACTTATATAGGTAGAAGCTCAAAGGGAAAAAATTCTTTTAGATTCATTTTGAACAACTCAAAATCAATAGTAAATAACTCTTATTTAATGCTTTATCCTAATGAAGAGTTACAAGCAATAATTAAAGATGATGAGGAAGTTAAACGGAATCTTTTGAGTGTATTAAATGAAATGACCCAAAATGAATTTATAGAACAAGGAAGGGGTTATGGAGGAGGAATGAGAAAATTTGAACCCAAAGAACTGTCAAATGTAAATTCTGAATTAATCTCAAAATTCATAGAAAGAAATACAGCTCACAACAATGGAAAGATGAGCCAAAATTGATCCAAAATGAAACAAAATAAATACAATTACCCACTTGCACCATCCAAGCCCGTCACCGAAGATTACTTCGGCACCGAGATTACAGATCATTATCGAAACCTAGAAGACCTTAAAGACCCAGAGGTTCAAGCATGGCTTAAAGCGCAGGGAGAATATGCAAAGAATATGCTTGAAAATATTCCAGGACGAGAGAAATTGATTAAGCAGATGGAAGACCTTGATCAGCGACAAGCCTTTAAAGTTTCCAATATCCATGTAACAAAAGATGACCAATGCTTTTTTCTAAAAAAGCAAAGGGGAGTCGAGTCAGCACAGGTCTTTTACCGAAGAAAGGAACAAGGCGAAGAGGAGTTGCTATTTGACCCAAAAGACTATAAACCCGAAACGCAGAAGAACTATGTCATTCAGAATATTAGTCCGAGTTGGGATGGTCGCTATCTGGTAATTGCAATTACTCATAGCGGTATAGGGTTTGGTGAATTGATTATTTTGGATGTGAGCACAGGCAAATTGTTGCCACATATCATCACACACTGTTACCCTTATATCACCTGGTTTCCCAATAGCAAGGGCTTTGTGTACACATACTGCCCAGTAATTGATGTCAACTCTAAAGAGCTTCACAAAAACATCAAACTGGTTCGTTACCGTATTGGAGATGAGCCAAAACAGCTTGATGTTTTCTTTAGTAAAGACACACATCCGCAACTTGATATAACACCTGTTGAAGGAGTCTATATTCGCCCCTTAGACCCCTTGGATAAGTATATCTTTGGAGGAGTCTATAGAACTTCTACGCCTCATGTGGAGCTATACTATACATCAGTCGATCAGCTAGAAGAGGGAATCCCAGATTGGAAGCCATTATTAACACCTGGCGATCAAGCTCGATATGGGCAGTTGAATGGCAATACTTATGTATACCCAAGCACAAAGCATGCGTCCAATGGCGAATTGAGGTCTATTACTATCGGAGAAGAGTCGCTAGGAGCATCAACACTATTAGTAGAATCAGAAGCAGATGCAATAATTGACAATTTTGCGCTGACTAGTGAGGGAATTTATTTCACACGAATTAAAAATGGGGTGGAAAGCAAGCTATATCTGCTTCAAGGTGGAAAAGAGATCAACATCCCTCTAGCAAAGCCAGCAGGTAGTATTTCATTGACTTCTAAAGGAGGGAGCTATCCTGATTTATCAATCACGATCACAGGTTGGTTGAATCCTCCGACACGATATAAATACGTAAATAAGCAATTAATAGAAGCCAACGTTAGTCCTTTGAATGCCTATCCTGAATTTGAAGATTTTGTGGTAAAAGAAGTCCTTGTAAAATCACACGATGGGGAAGAGGTGCCCCTATCCATCATTCATCAGAAAGGAATCGAATTAAATGGTCAACATCCCACCTTAATGCATGGCTATGGGTCAAACAACTTTTCTGTACCTCCTCATTTTGCTCCTATCAATAAATTAGTGTGGGTAGCACAAGGAGGGATCTATTGTGTGGCACACGTAAGGGGAGGAGGCGAAAAAGGGGAAGCGTGGTTTCAAGCAGGCCGTAAAGCCAATAAACCGAATACTTGGAAGGACTTTATTGCCTGTACAGAATATCTGATCAGTGAGAACTATACCTGTCAAGAGAAGATAGCCATTGAAGGTGGAAGTGCTGGAGGTATATTGATCGGCAGAGCGATGACAGCAAGACCAGATTTATATGCGGTAGCCATTCCACGAGTAGGGGTCATGAATTCGCTAAGGAAAGAAAAAGACCCGAATAATGTCATGTCAATTCTAAATTGTGGTATCAGTACCGACCCAATCGAATGCAAAGCATTAATAGAAATGGATGCTTATTTGCATTTACAAGAGGGTGTTGAATATCCTGCTACTTTAATTACTGCTGGTATGAATGATCCTAGAAATTCTGCATGGCAACCTGGCAAATTCGCTGCCAAGCTACAGGTCTATAATACTTCCGACAAGCCAACTATATTTTGGGTGGATCAGGAGTCAGGACATGGTTACGGAAATACTACCTCCAAAATAATCGAAAAGTTTGCCAATATTTACGCCTTTGCTTTTTGGCAACTAGGGCATCCTGATTACCAGTTAAATTTCGACCATTAACACCAAAACACCAACCAATTAATGAAAGGAATACCAATTACACTATTTTTCCTTTTTCTTGTAATAGTTTCATGTAATACTGAACGAGGAAAGCAAATTAATGATGCTGATACTCAAAAAGATTTAACGGCAGTTAATAAAGAATTAGAGGGAAATCTGACAGAAGAAGTGTTAACGGTTAAAACTGAAACCTCCATTAAGAATGATAATAGTTCACAATATGATGCCATACCATCATTTACTGTAGATGATTACCCTGTTACGAATGCAATGTTTAAAATTGCTAAATATCCGGAAGAGCCTGTATTAAGCTTTGATGGTCTATGGTTTAGTAGTGGGAATCAAACTTTAGCTATAGCTCTTTATACTGACTATTATCGATATGCGATATTTCATTTTAGGAATGATTTTGTTCCTACTGACCTTATTGATAAAATGGGATTGCATAAACCACCACCAGACAATGATATTGCTGATTTAAATCTTAAAATTGAGTTGTTTAAAAGTGTTTTTCCAAAACTCAATGAAGTAGATTCATCATACCTCATATCAAACAAAGGGTTTCGACTTGGTGATTTGAAAATGAAAGCAATTAACGAGTATGGACAAGCAGACTTAGTAAAATATGATGGCATAGTAGAAATATTGTCATGGGAATTTATAGGCGACACTTTTTATGATGGAAAACAAGAATTAAATGGAAAACCCTTGGCAAAGAACAGTTTTGGGCATCAATTAAAAATGTATTTTAAAAATGAAAAATTAATCGGAATGTTTTTACATAATGATATTCCTTAAGAAAAAAAGGTGCTAACACTTTATATGAAATCATAGCCGCCTATCGGTTTCTCTTTAAATTTAACAAAGTTCATCACCATTTATTAAAATAAATAGCATTTTTATTTTCTTTGATTATTATTTTACTAATAGACTTTATTAACAGACTACTCAACAATGCCCTACATTTAAAATATAATTTTATAATTAATAAACAAATGTCAATCAATCAACAAGAAAGATATAAGGAGTTTTGGAATTGGTTTATATTTAAAGCAGAAGCATTTTACGAGGTCGTATCTGAAGGAAGATATATACAGGAAGAATTTTTCTCAGAGCTAAGACCTGAATTAGATAAGGTAAGAGCAGGGATTTACTATTTAACAGGAATGAAGGATGAATCTACTGCTGAATTGATTTTGACACCAGAGACATTGTAGGCTTTATCATTCACTACCAATTTTCGTAATATTTTACGATGTAAAATCATAAAGAACCGTTACTATTCTTCAACCTTTCCAAATTTTCATGATTTTTTTAGTACAAAAAACCATCTATTATCAAGTCTTGAAATATTTTTTTCAAAAATAATTCCAATGGCACCTCCATAACATCTTAATAAGACAAAACTTACAAAAGTCATAATATTAATTCTTTACACATATTAAAAATGAACCATTGCCTTATTCCACTAAAAATCAAGTAAATATCGTTGTCTGTAAGAAGTGATTTATAATATTATATGATGATAACTTTGATCGTGTTTCGACTTGTTGATGCTAAGTCCCTATTTATATTTGTATCTGAAATCCTTTATTTTACTAAAACAAAGCATTATGACAATTTTTAGAAAAAATTTATTCATATCACTTTTAGTTAGCCTTACTATAGTGATTTACTCATGTGAACAGACACAACTTGATGAAATTACAACAACCACAGAACAAAATTTGGAAGCATTTGATGGTACAACAACCGATGTGGTAGAGCTAGGATCATCAGAAGAAAATACAGTATTATACGAAGGCACTATTTATGACATAAATGATCCTATGATATGGGACATTTTAGACCAAAATGAGGAATCATCAATGATTCGAGATCATGAAGGTCAAATTCACTTATTTGATAATACGGAAGAAGCAGAACAGTTTGAAAACGAACTATCCAACCAATTTAATATAGAAGATAGAGCAGTTGATAACCGCCTTAGACTTATACTTTACGCTCAATCAAACTTTACAAGGAAAATTTTTACTGATGATGCGCCTGTTATACCTCCTTTAGTTCTAGGTAGTGATGGTACTCGTCGTGCAAGGCTTGTAGGACAAATAGTTCCTAGCTTCGCTAATCGTATGAGAAGTATGAGGTTAGTTTCCAGAAGTAAAAATTTTGGTAGCACCAACCTAGAATACAGAGCGCATCTTATGGCTACTAGCAACACTCCGCCTAGTAATTTTAACGCCCTTGATGACTTTATAGCCACTCCAGGTCCTTTTAACTTTTCTACAGATAAGCCAACTAGACCTGGAACTGCCAAGCTACGTAATCAAGTCAATACGCTTGGATTACCTGGAGATATTGCAAGAGGTGTAGCTATATTCATTATAGCAGATTAATAGGATTTATGGAATAATAATACTAATTGGTCTAAATATAATCCATTTTATTTAACTTTGAGTTTAGTTCATCTGAAAAATTCCTAGTTCTAAGATATTTGGGGGAGAGTTTATAATTGGCATGATATATATTGTATCCCAGCCCTGAAAGGACAAAAGCAATAGCGTAGGGCATCGCCCTACGAATAAACGGAGATATACACTCAGCCCTGAAAGGGCGAAAGCCAAGCCAAATAATTAGTCGATTCCAGTATTGGATTGGTGGTCAAGCCTTTGTCCACAAGGCTTTTGCCCTTTCAGGGCTTATAGAGATTAATCATTTTTCATAGGGCGATGCCCTATGCTAATGCTTATGCCCTTTCAGGGCGAGAGAAGACATACCCCCAATTATCTTAGAACTAGGAAATTTAGAATTTTTCAAATCC
>JAHDFT010000190.1 GCA_020628015.1 Bacteroidota bacterium | reverse complement strand
AGGATAAAAAACTGGTTGAAAAGGATAAAAAGTTGGTTGAAAAGGATAAAAAGTTAGAAGAACAGCGTAAGTTAATTGAGGAGTTGAAAAAGAAGTTAGAAAAATAAAAATACACATAATTGAGATGGCTCCGCTCGTGTATGAACGGAGTGTGTCTGCCCAGCTACTATTTATTAAAACAAGCGGATGGACTATAATAAAGACGATAGCTAGTGCCGCCATTGCATATAAATAAAAAATTAAATTCTACAGAACATGATTTTTTAAGTATTGTACAAGTAAATAAATATGTAACAATAGGGATGCTTGATTGAGAGGTGTTTATACTTTAAACAGATTAAAATCGAAAAAAAACGAAGGCATGACATATATCACAAAATAAGAAACAATAAAAAAATAAATCCTTTCCAACTTTTAAACAAACAAATATTGACCTCTAAACAAAATCACTTTCTTAATTTCTTTCTATTTTTGTATCAAATTAATCAATGTCTATTCAATGCTAGTCTTGATTTTACGCCATTAGAGACAAAATACATTGATACATAAGCATAAACAAATATAAACTATAGGAAAATGAGTAAAGAGAAATTTGGCAAAGAAGGATGGACTCCCCAAAGATTGGGAAATTTAAGTGATAAAACTTACTTAATAACAGGAGCAAATACAGGTACAGGCTTTGAAGCCGCCAAGATACTTTTGACTAAAGGTGCTGAGGTGGTCATGCTTAATCGAAATGAACAAAAGTCGAATAAAGCAATTGCGGATATTAAAGAACAACTTGGTGCAAATACTAAAGTTTCATTTATCAAAATGGATTTGGCGGAGCTTTCTTCTGTACGCCATGCGGCAGAAGAGGTGAATAAAACCGTATCCCGAATTGATGCATTGATTTGTAATGCTGCTATTGCACAAGTAGCCAAACAAACATTTACAACCGATGGATTTGAACGCAATTTGGGCATTAATCATTATGGACATTTTTTATTAGCCAATCTATTATTTGACAAAGTGGAACAAACAGGAGGAAGAATTGTGGTCGTGGCAAGTGAGGGTTATAAAATGGGCTTGAAAACCATACAGTTTGAGGACATGAATTTTGATAAAAATTACCATCCTAATAATACCTATTGTCATAGTAAGTTAGCCCAAATGATGTTTGCCTATGAATTACAAAATCGAATAAAAGCAGCTAACAAGAGTGTGAAGGTTTATGTGTGCCATCCAGGTGCTTCTAAAACATCTCTTATCAGAAAAGATTCTCCTTTAATGACCAGAGTCATGTGGTCTATAATGTGTCTGTTCCCAATTGTACAATCTGCCGAACAAGGAGCCTATCCAGAAGTCATGTGCGCCACAGAAGCCGAACTCAAGCAACAAGCTTATTATGGTCCTACAGGAAGGATGTATTTTAGTGGCCCTGTTGGTGAATGTAAATTAGAACCTTTTGTTTTGGATCAAGCAATTATGAGAAAATTATGGACGGTTTCTGAGAATAAAACAGGCCAAAAATTTCAACTATAAAAAACAAATTCCGAGAATAAAACAGGCCAAAAATTTCAATTATAAAAAAAATATATTGTACTATGAAAACAACTATAAACGGTCAATCATTTGAATTTGAGCCTCGCCACGATGAAACAGCAATTGAAGTATTGAGAGAGCGAGCAGGATTGACAGGTACAAAAATGGCATGTGGCGGTGGTATCTGTGGTGCATGTACGATACGTGTAGATAATGTCCCCAAATGCAGTTGCCTTATGCCTGCTACCCAAATGGACGGTGCTGATATTCGCACTATCGAAGAACATGGATTGGATAATTTACACCCCATTCAACGTGCATTTATGGCAAACGAAGGGCTACAGTGCGGTTTCTGCACACCAGGTTTTATCAACGAAGGCATTGCTTTTTATGATCGCTGGCGTGCCGAACATGGCAAATCAGAACCCTCCAAACATGACATAGCACTAGCGATGGGCGGTCATCTTTGTCGCTGTGGTGCTTACATGGGTATCTATGCTGCAATCCAAAAGGCCTGTGCTGGCGAATATGATGACGCACCAGATGCGCCTATCCATCGTATTGATGCACCTGAAAAAGTGACAGGCACAGCCAAATACACCGTCGATATAGTCTTTGACGGCCAATTAGAAGGCAAAATTTTACGCTCAAAATATCCACATGCCATCATCAAAGGAATTGATAAAAGTGAGGCAGAAGCACTAGAAGGTGTGTTTGCTGTTGCAGATTTGATGAAACTTGGGGAAAAAGTGCGTTGGGTAGGTCAGCCAATTGCAGGAGTAGCAGCAGTTGATGAACGTACAGCACTCCTTGCATTACAGAAAATTCATATCGACTATGAGGTGCTACCAGCTGCTGTTGGCACGGAAGCAGCGCAAAAGCCAGATGCCCCAACTGTTTGGGAAAAAGAAAAGCGTGGGGACATTCCTTCAGCCGCTGAAGAAATAGATATACCCTATAAATGGAAAAATAATGTTGGTCATGTACCAGCTGATTTGCTTATTTCGCCACTACGTGGAAGAGCCAAGCGTGCCTTAGAAAAGGTGCGAAAAAAAGACCCGAATATGCTTGCTGAACAAGTTTATATTAACCATCAGCAAGTACATACTGCATTGGAGCCACATGCGGCTGTCGCTAATTGGGATGGTTCAAAATTGCACGTTGTTGCTTCTTCTCAAAGCGTCTATGCTGTACGTAACGAACTTGCTCACCATTTCGGAATAGATATCGAGCAAATTACAGTTGAAGGTAAGTATATTGGTGGAGCGTTTGGTGCTAAGGGAGGACTTTATCGTGAAATTATAGTAGCAGTAACACTCGCACTTGCTGCAAAAGCACCAGTACGAGTAGCCAATAGTCGTTTAGAAGAGTTGGCATATGCTGGGACACGAACTGGATCTCGGGCAGAAATTACATTATCAGTCAAAAAGGACGGTTCGCCTGGTGCTATGCACTTTCACTCCTATGGAGATGCAGGCATTGCAGCGGGAGCAGCTCCTGCAGCAGTTTACTGGCTCATGTCTCCAGAAGGCTTGAGAAAAGATTTTTCAGATAATATTATTGTTAATAATACGCCACCAACAATGCCATTCCGTGCTCCCGATGGTCCTGCTAAACGCTGGGCCGTAGAGTCAGCAATAGATGAAGCTGCTGCAAGAAATGGACTAGGACCAGTAGCCATACGTCGTTGTTGGTGGCCTAAGCATGAAATCAAAAATCGTCTCCTTGATTGGGTAGAATCCATTCCACAATGGCAAGAACGCAAGGCAATGGCAGGAGCTGATAAAGGACGTTTTAAGCGTGGAATCGGACTAGCTATGGCAACATGGATGTTTCTGTACCATCCACACACGAAGGTTAAAGTCAGTTCCTCACCAGACGGATTTAAGGTTGAGTGTGCATCGCAAGATGTAGGTAACGGTACACGTACTGCACTTGCCAAAGCGATGGAAGATGCATTGGGGATTAATCGTCATCAAGTAAGCATTGAAATTGGTAGCTCAGAACTACCGATTGGCCCCATGTCAACGGGCAGTCAAACAACCGTTTCTGTCTATCCAACTACCGTTACTGCATGTGAAAAAGTGATAGAACATCTTGTAAAAGAATCGGAGGCTAAACTTGGATTGGGTAATGCTCGTGCAGTCAAAGGAGGTATTCAACATAGCAGTGGCTTTACAGCATGGGATGAAGTACTAGCAGTAGCGACACCATTTGAATACATAGATAAGCGTGGGGCGGAGCCAATGGTAATGGGCTTACGCTTTGCAACGATGTCAAAAGAAACCAATCCTTCAAATGGCAGGCGTTTTAGTCATGGGGCAGTAGTAACAGAAGTTGAAGTAGATACTCTATTGGGTAAAATTAGACCTATCAATGTCTGGACTTCTGTTGCGGTTGGTAAAATTCGTGTGCCAGAGCTTGCCACTAGTCAAATGTATGGTGGTGTTATTCAGGGATTAGGTTATGCTTTGTATGAACAAAAGACATTTGATTATAAGACAGGTCATGTACTTTCTGCGAATTTAAATGATTATCGTATTCCTGGTATTGGTGATACGCCTGAGATACATGTCCACTTTGACGAAGAAGGATATGAAGAAGTACGGGGTAAAGGTATAGGCTTGGCAGAATTAGCAACAATTGGCATTGCTGGTTCTGTTGGTAATGCTGTTTATCATGCAACAGGCTGGCGGCCAACGCAAACTCCCATTACCCCAAGTGATGTGTTGAAAGGTTTGAAGGAAAAGAAGAATGCCTAATCATTTAAATTATAAATCCAAAAGATATTCAATCATGTTAAAAATATTAACAAATATAGAAGATATTCAAGGAGCAAAAGGGGAGATTCGTGCAGGTGGTACTGATTTACATGACCGTTATCGCATGGGTGTTTCATCAGGTGCAATTATCGACATTCATAAACTAGACTTTGGAGGCATTGTAGAAAATGCGGACGGATCACTTACGATTGGAGCAAATGTCACCATTGACAATGTAGGACAATATCCCAAGATTCAATCTGGCTATGGAGCTTTATCGAAAGCGGCAAATGGATTAGCAACACCACAAATTCGCTGGGCAGCGAGTTTTGGTGGTAGTCTCTTGCAAAAGACACGCTGTTCCTACTTCCGTCATCCTGATTTGACTTGTACCAAGAAAGGGGATTCGGAATGTGGTGGTCGAACTGGACAACATCCCAATGGTGTGGTCTTTGATAAGGGTGGCTGCGCTCATTCCCATTCATCCACACTAGCGACAGCCTTACTTGCCTACAATGCGACTGTGCGGACAACAGAGCGAGAAATGCCGATTGTTGATTTATATGGTGATGGTTCGGCTCATGATCGAGATCACCTACTCAACGAGAATGAGATTTTAACGCATATCGTTTTACCTCCTGCAATTGCAGGCGAAAAAACAGCCTACTTCCGTTCGATTAGCCGTTTTGAGGCAGAATGGCCAATTGTGGAATGTTCTGTGCGGCTGGTTGTGACAGATGGTGTAATTACAGATGCTGGTGTAGGTGTCGGCGGTGTCTCTCAGATTCCATTACGTCTGAAGAATGTGGAGGCAGCACTAATTGGGCAGGCTGCAACACAATCCACGTTAGCCAAAGCTGCTAGAATTTCGACAGAAAACACTAAGCCACTTCCCCAATCCGCTTGGAAAGTTGAGATAATGGTTAACACCCTTTTACATACATTAGAAATGGCATTAAAAGGTTAGTACAATGCGGTTTAGCTTTTTTTATCGTGATGGAACAGAAAGTTGTCCCTATCCTTCATTTCTGTTCCATCACTTAATGATTATAAGGTTATCCAAAACTCTAAAAAATGAGGAATTTATTTTTATTACTAAATCAAATGCATAATAAATGGACATACTAAAAATAGCTATTGAGTGGGCAAAAGCTGAAGTTTTTTCAGCGCAATTTTTTATTTTTTTCGGCATCCTTTTTCTAATAGGTAGTATAGGCTTTTGGCAATTAGGAAAAACCGACTTAGCCAAAGCATACATTATTCCAATGATGGTGGCAGGTATTTTAACATCAGCCATTGGGATCGGATTATTTATCGCCAATAAATCCAGAGTTACAAGCTTTGTAAATGATTATAATAAAGATGCATCAGCTTTTGTAAAAGCGGAAATTACTAGAACCGAAAAAACAATTAGTGATTTTCAAAATACAGTTTATAAAGCCATTCCAATTATTATTATAATTGCAGCATTGATATTTCTTTTTATTGACAAACCTACTTGGAAAGCGATTAGTGTTACCACTATTGCGATGATGGTAGTGATTATAATGATAGATACCAATTCCTATACGAGGTATGTAGACTATCATGAAAAATTGTTGTTAGTTGATAAACATAATAAGCATTAATGATCAGTTTAGTTGAGATTTAGCGATGTCAAATCCACTACAAATCGCATTATACTTACTGACTTAAATGCGAATACTATCCAGCAATTATTAATATTTTATTAAATGGAACTTGCGAACGTAACAGATAAAGGCAAGGTCTTTATGACCTCTACGATAGACAAAGAATACACTTGGGAATATGTTTATCCTCAACATATTATAGCCCATATTTTTTCGGGTGAACTGACCTTGCACTATGGAAAAAACACATTGAATTTTGTTGCAGGAGATACAATTCTAGTACCCAAAAATCAATTATCCCGAAGCATAAAAACACCTATTGATGGAACACCATTCAAATGTGTGTCGATATTTCTTCCAGAAGAGCAACTACGGAAATTTTACCTCAATCATTCCATACTAAAAACCTGGACAGAAAACATCTCGAAGCAAAGACCTATAAAATCGCATCCTTTATTGGAAAGTTTTTTTGGTTCCTTATTATCTTACTTTGAAATGCAAGATGAACTCCCGGATGCGCTTGTGTCCATAAAAATTCAGGAAGCATTGACCATTATTGATGCTGTAGATAAAAGAGCAAGCTCCATTTTAGGCACCTTTAGCGAGATTGGAAAAATAGACCTTGAAAAATATATGGAAGAGCATTTTATGTACAATCTTCCCTTAAAGAAATTCGCTTTTTTAACTGGTAGAAGCCTGACGACATTTAAATCAGATTTTAAAAAAATATTTAAAAAGACACCTGGAAAATGGCTCATGGAGAAAAGGTTAAATCTGGCACATCATAAGCTCTCTACTGAAAAACAGAAAGTTACTGAGGTATATCATTCAGTAGGTTTTGAGAATCTCTCCCATTTTTCCTTCGCCTTTAAAAAAGCCTTTGGTTATAGTCCAAGTAGTATAGATAATAATAATCATTCTGTGATGGAACAAAAATAAAGTTGGTCAAAATCGGGAATTTACTTTACGGTGTACTAAGTCTTTTGGATAATTTGAATATATAAGATAATTTTGGGTATAATTAGTAGAATTAAGGCAGAGACAGCTTGAAAGTCTTTTATGCTAAGGAACAGTAAAAAATAAATTTATAATTTGTCAATCAAAATGACATTTATTTTTTACTGTTCCTAGACTATTTTCTAGTATTAAACCCCGTTAAAAAATGAAAAAAAATAAATACCTATTTAAATCTGAAAGACTTGGTTTTCGAAATTGGGCAAATGAAGATGTAGTCGAATTTTCAAAACTTAATTCAGATGAAGCAGTCATGGAACATTTTCCGAAAACATTGTCAAAAAAAGAGGTCGAAGAACTCATCACAAAACTCAAGAATCATTTCACTCAAAATGGATTCACCTACTATGCGACAGAAATATTAGAAACAGGAGCATTGATTGGTATGATAGGGCTTGCATTTCAGGAATACAAAACAGCTTTTACACCTGCAATTGATATAGGTTGGAGATTAAAAAGAAGTGCTTGGGGAAAAGGATATGCAACAGAAGGAGCAAAAAGATGTCTGGAATATGCCTTTAATGAACTAGACATTAACAAAGTAATTGCAGTCTGTACGGTCAAAAATCAAAAATCAGAAAATGTGATGAAGAAAATAGGAATGAAAAAAATAGGCTCATTTAAACATCCAGAATTGGCTGATTATCCCGAATATGAAGAGCATTTTTGCTATGAAATAAGCTTGTAATGGTGATATATATAGAACTATACGAGTACTAGGTTTGTCAAAACTTTAAAAATTAAATGAAGTAATGCAATTAATAGGTAGAATTGGAAGACGAAAGATTTACTATGTCCAAATTAGAAACAATGCTACATGGAAAATAACTATGCCCAAAAAAGATTGGCTTGCCTTTACCATAGCCAATGACGAAGATGAGGAATTAGTACCAACAGTTGTCAAAGCATGTTTGGATAGGAATGTAGCTTACACTTGTAGTGTAGGAACTTATGCAGCTATGACAGAAGCATTTTTTGATGAAGAAATTGCCTGGCGTGGAGTTGAATATGAGCAGAAAACGAAGAAAGAATTGGATGATACCTATTTCCCTACCACAACAGCCCATAAAAATTTGGGAGTAGGATTATGGTTTGCTACCAAATTAGCCCACAGCGATAAATTGGAGATGGATAAGGTAGTATGTATTGATTTTACAAAGAAGAAAGTAAAAAACCATTTGATCAACCTGATTGAAAAAATGAATAGTGGTAGTATACCAACTGATGAAACAAATGAAATTTTGGAGTAGAATAAGTTAAATAACAGCTAAAAAACAACTTCAACATCTTGTTTTTTGCCTCATCTAGCTACAAATTAACCGAACAAACATGCCTAATCTATTTTTTGCTTGTTACTAGGTGATAACGAACTAAGATATTGTATGTGGTGTACTATTTTAGTATATAGTATCAAATCAAAGTGACAGTATGCATGAAAATCTATTACCAAAACAACTATTGAAGATTTTAAAATGGAAATACCCACTCTATAGCATTCCAAAATTGAGTGAATACAGCCAAAGTATTATTGATTTTTCAAAAAAGAATAACCAATTGCCATACTATTCAAAATTTGACATTAATAATGATGGACATGAAGAAATCATCATCATTCATAGATCAATTGTTGGTGGATATGGGAGATTATTAATCATTGCTGAAAAGAAAGGTAAATTTACATTTGAAAGCATAAAATGGGATACTCCTGTAAATTCCTTATTTTCTGACTATTTCATTGATGTAGCAGTACCAAGAACATATCAAACAGTAGGATTTATAGGACAAGAGGATAGTAAAAAATGGGGAAATGTTATCAAATCAAAAAAGATAAGGGTTCATTATCCTCATATAATCACCAAAGGATACTTGTCAAGGATTATTTATTGGAATGGTGTGGCGTTTTGCCAAGAGCGCATTAGTAATTTGAACAATTAAAACAAAAATAATCCATGCAACGGAACTACAAGTTATTATGCCTATTACTTATTTGTCTGCTTTATGCTTGTGAAAACATTAGTTCTCATAAAGAAAGTATCAATAACGATTCTAAGAATATAGCTTTTACAAAGGAAGCGATTAATTCAGACACTATAGATCGGTTTCATTTTTTTCATCAATTAGCATGGGTAAGCGAAGATAGTTTAGCCCAAGTAATAACCTTGGCTGATAGCATCATGGCTTATAATTGGAATGATCATCAGGCAAATACTGCAAATGTTGACCATTATATTGTTGATCCTGATGGTAAATTGAATGATCAAATCAGTACAAAAATTTTACTAACAAAGCCACAAGCCAAGCAATTAAGAGCAATATTAATAGATACTACCAATTTTCAAAAACAAAATAGCAATGCATCGTGTTTCATCCCCCATATATCCTTTATTTATTATCGGGAATCCAAAGTAATTGGACAATCTAATGTCTGTTTTTTATGTGCAAGTGTGCGAAGTATACCCAAGTTGAGTAATGAATTGAATGAAAAGGGGAGTAAAGTCTTAAAAAAATACTGTGCATCATTGGGATTAAAGATTTACGATGCGGATTCAGATTTAAAGCATTGATTAGGAGTAGAAGATATTTAATGAATAGGTAGTATTTATTTTGATATAGTAATTCCAAAAGCTTAAAGAAGGGGCTACAATTGAGTACTTACAAAGGGTAGAAATAAAAATAAAATGACAGGAAATTTTGTCAAACTTCCTACTGGAAGACGAGGCAAAAAACGTAGGCGATGCAGGGCATCGGCGAGGCTTTTTAACGAA
>JAHDFT010000189.1 GCA_020628015.1 Bacteroidota bacterium | reverse complement strand
TCTAGTAAAAAGCTAGATTTAATTCCTTCCGAACGACTTATATCTAGTAAAAAGCAATTTACTTAACCTTAATCGTATCCCTCAACCCCTTTCTCCTAAATAAACGGTCAAAATCTCGTGAAATCTTGACCCCAACTCCGACTTTATTATAGTCATGAAGGAAAATATCATAATCAAATTTATTAAAGGCTTTGAGTTGGAAACGTCCGTCGGGGGTGATATTATAGACCACAATAAAATCACCTGCAATCGCCACCTTATCACCCGTCACAATCTCATTTCCTACATCCACATTTCCCCCAATATTGACAGAAACTCGGTCTTCAAATAGCCTTTTGGTGAAGGTCAAACCAATCTCATTACGAATATTCGGAGCTTCGTCAAATTCTTCCTGAAGTGCATCAGAGGTATACCGATTCAAGGATAAACTGATTTCACTATCTGGAATAATACCTGATAATACATCATTGAGATAACCAAAAAGATAATTAGATAAAAACTCTGAAACCGTTGTATTGATACCTGATTGAAGATCTAAATCAAAGCTTTCTGGTGGAATAAATTGATTGAGAATCAATAGACCAAAAATTTGTTTATTCAACTCATTATCTTCCTCATTGGTCATAAGGTCAATCTTTTGCTCAAATAATTGATCGACTATGGGGACGGTTTGGGTGCTTTGGTCAATGTCAAAGTCAATGGTAGGATTGGAGAGTGAACCAGTAAGATTCAATAAAACATCAATTGGCACCCTTTTTTTAGCTGCTTCTTCTGCTGAAGGATTAAACTCAAAATTCTGCTTTTCACTTTCCGAAAATGCCTCATAACGAGCCGTCCGCAGACTATAAATCGCACTAAGATCCAAGCGAGCATCATAAGGATTACCCGTAAAATTAATCGTCCCTCCTTTTTGAACCGAGAATTTTTTATTGATAATATTTTGAATGGAAAATAAATATTCTCCATTTTCAATCGTATAAGGGCCGTACATTCTAAAATCAAAATCACCAACTGTGCTTATGTACATTTGAACATTTCCTGTTCCTCGACTAGCAATAATATCTCCCGATTGTTGATCCAGAATAATGCGGAGCAAAGCATCAGGGGTAATGTCCAAATCCATTTTAATAATAAATTCCATCCCACTTTCTAGTGTATCTGTAGGCACTTGTAAACTCAATGTATCGACACCAGTATTGATAAAAGTATAGATTTTGTTCTCGACAATTTCTTCTTCATAACTAATCGGAATATCAATAAAGGTATTGGGTAAAGTTTGTCCATTAATCTCCATTGTCAGTACTTCCATATTGCCATAAAAACGACAATTGGCATTTCCATAGGCTGTGCCATAAAAGGTTTCATTATCCGAAAAATTCGTATTGAGGAAGTGAAATTTATCCGTATCTAAGGAGATGTCAAGGGAAATATCTTGGTAATCGTTGAGATCTAAATAGCCATTAAGCGTTGCTAAATTATTTTGTTCATCTTTGATTATAGTATTAGGGAAAATTAATTTATTTTCCTCAAAAAGTAATTTCTCATTCTTTGCTGAATAAGTCGTACCTAGATAATCTATGGTCGCAATAGCTTTATTTATCCAGACCGTACCCGATAAACGAGGATCGGAAGTCGGGCCTGCTAATTTCAATTGTATCTTTCCTGAGCCATCCAAATTAGATACAAAAGAACCAATAAAAGGCTCTAAGAATAACAAACTTGCTTTTTTGAGATCCAAATCTACATCAATAAGACCTAGCGGATATTCCTCCGACGGCAATTGATACTTTCCCTTACCTGTTCCTGCATATTTATCATCATCTAATACCGCATCAATAGTGACATCTTGCTCATTACCAACCTTACCAACAACCGCCCTTAATTTCCCCATTTCCTGATTTAGAAAATGCAAAGAATCTACAGCAATATTGGCCTCAATCAATTGTCTTTGGAAAATATCTTGTAATTTAATCTGACTGTTTAGTGTGCCATCTAATCCTAGTGATTCAATCGCACTAATTTCCTTAAAATCACTAATAATCAGATTGTCGATTTGGATGGTGGTAATATTATTCAATAAAGGGTCAGGAGAACTTTCTAGGCTGATTTTTTGCTTACCTTGTGTTAATAAAATATTTTCAATGGCGAATAAGTCTTGATTTTTATACATAAAAGTACCCGTATTCGCTGCCCATCGCTTGTCATTAATGACGATTTCTGTATTAGAGAAATTCATCAATAAGCGATCTACATTCGCAAATAATAAACCATCCAATCGAACACGAGTATCAGCAGAATCAGGCGCAATAGCCAAGCGATATTCAATACTATCATGATGCACATCCCCAGAAAGATCAATTCTAGGAATGGTGAAACCTTGTTTGGTGACTACAGAATCTGTTTTGGTATCAAACCAAATATGTTGTTCATCCGATTGAGCATACAACATAAAGGCGTTGATCGTATTTCCATCAAAAATAATTCTAGGAGTAGTTGCAAATAAGTCCATTTCCTTAGTATTCGTATTGAATTGACCAGCTATCGTAGCCGTATCCAACTGTTCAAGTCCTGGAACTAGCAATTCGGTGAAGGAAATGGGGTTTTTAATGGTGATTTTAAAGGTAAGATCTTGAGGGGAGGTTTCTTGGGTGAAGTCAAAGTTGTAAGGGAAGTAGGTATGCAAATAGTTTTGTACTGCAAAGGCAATTTCCTTATAACTAAAAAGCCCTTTTAACTTCGCATCTAAGATGTCGGAGGAAAAAGTAATGGCTTTTTTATTATTATTCATCGTGAAGGAGTTGAGTGCTACATTATTGATGACCAATGTTGTTGTATCTTTGACAATGGTCAACTTTTTAAAACTCGCTTCTCCTTCAATATTGTCAATATCTGTCCCACTCAATTTTAAACTAGTAACCCCCGAAAGGATTAAATCACTATAAAATTTGCCTTTGGGGACTAGATTCAAGGCTTCGAGATTGATTTTTTGCGTATTGGCATAGAGTTGATAGGAAGGAATTTTTTCTGTAAAATCTACTTTTCCAGAGAATCCTAGTTGTACATTTTCATCCTCTATTTTAAATAATCCCTTAAAGATTTTCTGTTTAATCGCTCCATCTAGGGCAATATTTTGGTAGAGGTAATCTTTAAATGTCACCTCAGAAACTTCTCCTTTAACCTTTGCCGCCAAAGTATTAAAATTAAAGCCTTTTCCATCCTCAACAGTCACATCAAATGAAATAATATCTAGTAAATCAGTTCGTTTTAACCATCGACCAATTTGAAATTTCTCCACCGCTAAATCTCCTGAATAAGTGGGGATTTCTTCTTCTAAATTCATTTGCAAATCGGAGGTAATGGTGCCAATTTCGGTTTCTAAAGTCCCATCAGCGACAAAGTTTTTAGGGAAACCTCTGAATTTACCTGTAAATTTTAATCTACCCAATAGATCAATATTAGCAGGCAATTCCACATCTGGAACCAGCTTTTTGATTGCAGCTATATCTGTTTCAAAATCCTTGACCTTAAAATTAATATTGGTCGAATAAATGTCTGGTAAACCCCGTAGCTTCACACTTCCCTCATAATGCAAATCTCCAAAATCGACAATCAAATCCTTAGCTTGCAGTTTGGAAACCGTTCCTTTGACCTTGCCAGAGGTGATTTTGACTGGTTGATCCATATTTCTTTGTAAAACCGCTACATCTTTCAATTGAGGGGCAAAATAATGAAGGTCTTTGAAAGTATAATAGGCGTTTTTAATGTCTGCATCTATTTTGACCCGATCCAAAAAGTCATAAAAACAACGAAAAGAAGGGTAGGAGAGGGATAAATAGTTGCCTAAGCGAGTATTAGGTGTTTGTAAATCCAAATTATTAATTTCCACCTTTTGCGAACTCACCAAAACTTCTCCACTAGCTTTATTGATCACCAATCCAGAGCGTTCTTTAGCAGATAAATGATGAACAATACCAGTTACTTGATCATCTCCATAGACCAAATTGCTCACATCTCCTTGGATGTCCATGACTCGCATTCGGTTATAATTAATCGCATCAATTGGCTCTTCTTTGGAGCCTTTATTATCTAGGGAAAAATAACCATCATTCAAGCGGATGCGATTGGCGGTGACTTTCAGTAATTCGGGAGACATCGCCACCAACTCATTATAATACGCTTCATCATAAACCGTATCATCTGGCTCTCCATCATCATTCAAGGTCAATTTCACCTTTAATTGATCCACATCTGCTTGATCCAATTGAACCAATTGATCTTTGGTTTTGATTTGCTCAATGTCAATATTGGCATTTTCTAGGGCAACATCGACGATGGTAAAAATGTCATCCGCATACAAAAATTTAGGCTGTTTTAATTCCAAGTTTCTAAGCGCAATCGTCCAGTCTGGCGGAGGTTTATTTGATGGTACAGACTCTTTATTTTCAGTTGGATTAGGCTTATCACTTGAAAATAATTTGCCAAATTGCTCATAATTAAATTCCTGTTCTCCCTGTCTTTTTTGTAGGATGATATTAGGTCGATGTAATTTTAGATAAGCTCCGTCCACTCTTTGATCTTTGAGGGAAATAGATAGGGGAGCAAGGTCTATACTAGGAATATGCACCAAAGTATCTCGATATAAGCTCTTTTTATTGGCTTGATAACGAGTGTGATAGCCTGTGGTGAGGTAAATATTTTCCAAATCATTTTCCCCAATTTTATAAACGCCATTCGCAAGGTCAATTTGGTCAATATTAATATTCAATAGTTTGCTAAATGCTTGAATGGCGACCTTTTTATTGGGGTCATCTGCTAGGAATCGGAGATTGGTGATTTTTACTTGGTCGAGTTGAATATTGGGATTGGGACTGCCTGGGGTTTGGTGGGCAGATATGGAATCTGCCCCTACGGGATTACCCAAATCAAAAATATCCCCCAATAATTCCACATTAAAAGCCTTTTCCCCTTGAAATTTTAATAATTGAATAACTGGATTGTCAAGCAATATACTCTTTAGTGCAAAGTTGTTGTTCTTTACACCAATACTATTATCTATAGTTGCTAATCTATCTGCATAAAATAAGGTATCTCTAGGAATTTGATCTCCTTGATTCCATTGGCCTACAGCGATATATGGCTGGTTAATACTAAATTCAGGCGTTTGAAATAATAATTTTTCTAAATCAGGAGCCTTGAATTCAGGTAGATTGATTTCAGGGATATTGGTATAGAAGACCTTTTTATTACTGACATTCACCCATTTCACCTCTGCTTCCTGAAGTGCTAGGATTTCACTTAAGAAGGACTGTTTTTTGAGGTTAAAATTGAGTTTTTCTAGGGTAAAATCCTTCCAATTAGCTGCTGCAATGATGTGTTTATGCTGCTTCGTTTGCCATTTGACATTGGGCTGTTGCATTTGTATCAAATCACTCTTAACCGCTAAATTTTTGAGTTCAACGTCTAATTTTTTGATGGTCAAATCTTTCCAATCTCCATCGAAAGACATTTTATTTTTATCATCTTGCAAACTAATATCAGGACTAAGTAGACTAATTTGTTGACTTGATAAAATGCTGTCTGTAAGATTGAATTTGGGTTTAGCAATCGCCAATGATTTTAATGCACCATCTATAGCTAGTTGTTTACTGCCATCTTTAAATTTGCCAGTAAACTGATTAAAGTCAATTTGGTTGGCTTGGAAAATATTAGCTTGATTCAACAAGAGACTATCGGTGAGCTTGAGTTTAGCTTGTGTAATCACCAATGAATTTAATGCACCATCTATAGCTAGTTGTTTATTACCATCGTTAAATTCTCCATTGAGCTGATCGAGGTCAATTTGATTGGCTTGAAAAGTATTTTGCTTTAAATCCAATTGAAGATTATCCAAATCTAGTTTTGCCAAATCTCCTCCAGCTATCAACTGTCCACGTCCATTATTATAAACAAGGTCAAGACCAGCTAGGTCAATTGCCTCCGCATTAGCCAAACTATCTTTTAAATTAACCTTTACTTGGCTCAATCCTAAATCTGTTAATTGAGCATCAAGTAGTTGAGCGGTCAATCCATTTTCCCATTCAAAATGAGGAGCTTTTAATTGCAATTGACTCGTTTCATAAATATGTTGTTTCCAATCGGCTTTTAGATCTGGAACAAGCAAACTTGCTAACTTCCCTTTGATTACTTGCTGATTGCTATCTATTTGTAATGCAAAGTTAGGCTGGGTGAATTTAAAATCGCTCGTTTGCACATATTGTTTGTCGAGATTCAATTGGTCGATGTGTAATTGTAAATCTTCCCACTTAGCATGACCCAAAACCCCATTTTCCTCATCTCTCAATGTCACATTTGGGTTTTGAATGCGTATATCTTCTAAAGCAAGCTCCCAAGTCAAAGTCCCCGAATCATCTTCTTTAGTTTCTTCTTTATCAGTATTAGTAGAATCGCCCAATAATTTGCGAAGGAGTTTTTCGGCATTAAATAAACTATCTCCTTTTTGCTTGTGTAAATCAATCTGCACTCCGTCCAAATCAATCCCTTGAACTAAGAGCTTTTTCTTTAAAATGGCCAGTTCATCAATATCAATTTGGATTTTTTTGGCGTATAGAAAGGTATCTTTTTCGTAATCTTTAATCAATAAGCCTTCGAGAAGGATATTATTATAAATATCTACATAAACTCGATCTGTTGATACTTCTGTTTCTAGGCGATTGGCGAGGACTTTGGTCGCTTGTTCGGTTAAAAAACTTTGTATTTTTGGGGAATGTAAGGTGAGCCATATAAATAACAGTAGCCCTATTGAAATAATCAATAGAAAAAGCAGGAGGAAAATAATTGTTTTCTTTAATTTTCGCTTTACCTGTATATTTTTTAAAAAAGAAAGTAAACGGTTTTCTTTAGTCATATGAAGTTAGGCCGTTCAATAACATCTTTTTAGTAGATGAGTTTATGTTGTACTGTTACTAATGGTTAAAGTCCTAAGTTCTTGACAATTTTTATTGACTATTCCTTAAACTTGACAGGTCACTCCGATGGAGCTTAAATAGCTTGGTAGTTTACCTTTCTACAAACAGTAAAGCTCCTACGGAACTATCAGTATTAGCTCCGTAGGAGCCTGACTGTTTGTAGAAAAAACAAAAACAAGGAAAAAGCTCCATCGGAGCGACCTGTCAAGTTGAATAAAACACTATCAAGGATTTAGGACTTGATCCACTAAGTGATGGATTAGAAATAAAGGATATGGCCGAATTTATTTCTGTTCCATCATTAAACATCAAAAAAATCCTCTCATTTATTTTGTAACAAGTCAAATGCCACATAAAATAAACGAGAGGACTTTCATAGATATTTCCAAAGTTATTAAATTGAGGGGATAAAGTCAAAAGTGATTGAATAATTATTTTAGTAACGAGAATAAATCGAAAAGCGCAAAAACTATGAAACAGATTTTACACAGTAAACGAGTGATTACTCCTAATGGCATCCATGATTTAAGTATTATTATAGAAGATGGAAAGATTGTGGAACTGCGAGAAGGCTTGATTGATGAAGGAGACAAAGTGATTGATGTAGGGGAGGCAGTAATAATGCCTGGCTTGGTGGATGTACATACCCATATCAACGAGCCAGGGCGAACGGATTGGGAGGGTTTTGAGACAGCAACTCATGCAGCGGCTGTAGGAGGTATTACCACATTGGTCGATATGCCTTTGAATTCTAGTCCTGTAACGGTAAATGTAGCTGCTTTTGAGGAAAAACTGGCAGCAGCGAAGGGAAAATTGAATGTGAATTGTGGTTTTTGGGGTGGATTGGTTCCTGAAAGCGGTGATGATTTGGAAGAATTGTTGAAATCAGGTGTACTGGGGATTAAAGTTTTTCTCAGTCATTCAGGGATAGATGAGTTTCCCAATGTTACTAGAGCTGATTTAGAAAAAGCCATGCCCCTTATTCAAAAATACGATTTGCCTATATTAGCCCATTGTGAAATAGTAGAATCACATGCAGAGGATCATTTGATTAAAGCACAGCCCTTTAGTTATGATGCTTATCGAAGAAGCCGCCCAAAGGATTGGGAGTTAAAGGCGATTAATTTGATGATTGAATTGTGTAAAGCGACTCAATGCCGTACACATATCGTTCACCTAGCCGCAGATACCCCGATTCCCATTATTAAAGCTGCTAGAGAAGCAGGATTGCCCTTGACAGTCGAAACCTGTCCGCATTATCTCTATTTTGCGGCAGAAACCATTCCCGATCAACAAACCATCTATAAATGTGCGCCACCAATTCGTGGAGCATCAACACAGGAGGCACTTTGGACAGCCTTAGAAGGTGGTGTACTTGACTTTATTGCTACAGATCATTCTCCTGCACCTCCAGCCATTAAATTATTGGATACAGGCAATTTGGAGAAAGCTTGGGGCGGTATTGCTGGTTTACAATGTTTATTGCCTGCTGTGTGGACAAAAGCCAAATTAAGGAATATTGGCTTGGTGAAAATTGCAGAATGGTTGAGTACAGCTCCTGCTGCTTTTGCTGGTTTGGGGGATTATAAGGGGAAAATAGCAATAGGGTATGATGCTGATTTGGTGATTTGGGAACCAGAAACGGCTTTCACCTTAAGCCAAACCGATATTCAACATCGACATAAGGTGAGTCCTTATATTGGGCAGCAATTTTATGGGAAAGTTTTATCTACTTATATTAAAGGTAAATGTATTGTCGAATCTGGTATTTTAGTTAAGCAAGGAAAAGGGCAGATAATTTTGAAAAAGTCTTAATTTATGATTTTTTGAAAATAAATAATCATTTTGCTTTTTTATTTAGTTTTTTGATCTTATTTTTGCGCTATTGATTTAGCTTCAAAAATAATTATTCATGAATACAAATGAACCAATTCCTTATGATGTGCAATGGAAACAGGTGATTGTAGCCTATTTTGATGCTTTTGTAGCCTTTTTCCTGCCTAAGTTGGCTAAAGATATGGATTATAATAAAGATCCTGTGTTTATGGACAAAGAATTGCACAAATTAGTAGCAGACAAAGTAGAGGGTAAACGAGAAGGAGACCAATTGGTCAAAGTCTTCCTAAAAAATGGTAAAGAGCAATGGATTTTTGTGCATGTGGAGGTGCAATCTTATCATGATACTGATTTTGCTTTGCGGATGTACACGACCAATTATCGGGTATGGGATAAGCATCAGGTCAATATCTTAGCTATAGCTATTTTTACTACTAAGTCTAAAATGATTAAAGAATATAAGCGAGTATGTTATGATACAGAGCTAAGTTATAAATATAAAAACTATTACATAAAAGACCAGAAAGGTCGAGAAGCAGAGCTGGAAGCTTCTAATAATCCTTTTGCTTTGTTAGTATTGGCGAGTCTATATGCCCATCAAACAGATGGCAAGGATGCTAATTCAAAAGACCAAAGATTGACTTTTAAGAAAAAATTGATTAGATTACTAGTAGAAAAGGGTTATAAAAAGAAAAGCATCAAAGAGCTGTTTTTATTTATCCACATAATTCTTCGTTTACCAGAAGATTTAGATATAGAATTTATTACATACACTAAAAAAATAACTAAAATGAGTTCAAATTCAGTATATAACGAATCTGTTGTGCAGTTATTGAAGGCAATGAATGAGGGCTATTATGGCAAAACGGTAGAGTCTTTAGAAGCTCAATATAAAAAAGAGTTGGAGGAGAAAGATAATACAATTGCCGAAAAAGATAATACAATTGCCGAAAAAGATAATACAA
>JAHDFT010000188.1 GCA_020628015.1 Bacteroidota bacterium | reverse complement strand
ATTACCAGAAAGTGGGGCAAAATAAAATCGAGTTTTTAGAATATACGAAATGTAATCGTTACTAGTACTTACATACAATCGTCCCTCATCATAATGGATTTGTCCTGATTGCAACCACCTATTTTGAATTGATTTGGCAAGTAAGCTATTCGCCTCCATTCCTCCTAAAAAAATCGCTATACCTTCATGCATTCCCAATGTGTGTCCATTAGGCATATCACCTCGCCTTGCGAAAACCCCTCCTTTGGTAGGCCAAGGCAATACAAGCCTGACCCTATAACTACTATTTTGAAAACCAAATTCTCTATATCTATAACCATGCCCAAAGACCTCATGTTGTACTTGCCAAATAAGAGAACGAATCTGACGATCTAATAAAACCGTTTTGGCTAAACGATAGCCAATACCAATAGTTTTGTCTTGCCAATTTTTTTCCCAATACGTTGGTGGGAGTTTTTTATCCCCATACTCCTTAATTATTTTGTGCAAAGATAATAGCCCTTCCCCACCAACAATTGAGGAACCTTTTCTATCCCACAATGCATAGTAAGTGGTGGTTTGTGCTGAAGTAAAATGAGGAATGCTTATAAGTAAAAATAAGACTAAAAGAAAGAGCCTGAGCATGAGCATGGTATTTTGATTGATTAGTTGATGAATACAATCTATGAATATACTTAAATCACATCTATCGCTCCATCAGTAGTATAGTTAAAACTGCATTTGTAAACGAAAAAATGTTGTCCACCAGTAGGGGCATTTCTGAAGGTAATACCATCCTTATATTCTATAAAGTAAAATAATTGTTAGGAACTCCGTTTTCTTATTGCAAATCGTTATATGCTATTATTTTTGAAAGCATATTATTTTTAATACAAAAATAGGGTTTATAGTTAGGAATTGCAATGGTTTTTAAGGATTAATCCAAAGATTCTAAATTTCACCTACGCAAATATCCCATTCATAATCCCATGTAATAAAATCCCTCCTAAAATCCCATATTTAATTCGAGCATAGCCCCAAAATAAACCCGAAATGATTTGAGGTAAACAAATAAGTGGAGCGAAAAGCAAAACAGATGGATTGGTATAATCGTGGTTATAAATATGCACCAAACCAAAAATCAAGGCGGAGCAATAGAATAATGTGGAAAATTTAATGGTCAAAGGTGATTTTTGATAGATTAATAAAACTGCACCTGCTACAATTAATGATAAGCTAATCCTAGCCAAACCATATTCTGCTAGAGAAAAGGAAGAAGTTTGAAAGATAAAATTAGTCGCAATCATATAGGTCATCAAAAAAGCAGATACAAAAACATTTACCTTATTGCGAACAAGATATAACCTAAAAGCCAATTCTTCCATAATTGGAAATAGCACTACAGCATAGAGTAAATTTCCTCTTATTACTTTGGTGCCTTCGTCCAAATCTCTTGTATATTGGGGAATTAAGGACATCATCCTTAAAACTTCTACCCCAACTAGACTAAGTACTTTTAATACAATACAAATCACTATTAGCAATAGTACTCGCCATATTGTTTGCCAAATGGCTTGATCTTTGGCTAGTGTTTCTGTAGGATTCCAGATAAATTGAAAGATTTCTTTCATTGTTTTGAATGTTTGTTTTAGGTTGATAATTAATGTTATAGCTTAACATAAAATGGAAGCCAGCTCTAATTACAAACATAATAAAAATTTCACAATATCATTTTCCAAAATTAATTCATACATTTGTTTAACTTTGATATTACTTTTACAGCCAAACCAAACTATGACCATAAAAACCTACCAAAAACAACTGATAAAACATCTACAAAGTCTTTATGATAAAGGAGAAGCCCAGACCATTACACAATGGCTACTAGAACACATTACAGGCTGGAATAGATTACAACTCATTCAACAAAAGGAAACTGTTCTCACACCTAAACAAATCAACTGGCTGGAAGAGGCTTGTCAGCGACTAGACAAAAACGAACCCATTCAATACATTATTGGGGAAGCTCCATTTTATGACTTATCTTTAAAGGTCAATCCTTCGGTCTTGATTCCTCGACCAGAAACGGAGGAGTTGGTTTTTTGGGTTAAAGAAAGCTGGGAAAATAGGCAAAAGGGCAAGTCCGTCCTAGATATTGGCACAGGTAGCGGTTGCATCGCCCTATTGACCAAACATTTACTCCCTCAAATGCTCGTTCATGCGGTAGACATTAGCCCTACAGCATTAGAAGTTGCTAAGGAAAATGCCAATAAATATCAATTGGAGCTTCATTTTTCCCAATTGGATATACTAGAACCATCGAATTGGACGAAACACGACTCCTATGATGTCATCATTAGCAATCCACCCTATATTCCCCAAAAAGATCAGACCATAATGGAAGAAAGGGTTTATTTGCAAGAACCAAGCATTGCCCTTTTTGTTCCAGATGATGACCCACTCCTTTTTTACCGCCAAATTGCCCAGTTTGCTCAACAACATCTAAAACCTAATGGAGAACTTTTCCTAGAAATACACGAGCAATATGGACACCATACTTCCGTCTTATTAGAGGAGTACGGTTTCCAAAAAATAATACTTCAAAAGGATTTATCAGGAAGAGATCGCATGATTAAAGCCAGTATATAACACCCCCAAATCATTGATTATTAATATACCTAATAATCACATCAACAAAAATACACACATGAAAGCACGATTCTACTCTTGTTTATATCAAAACCTCTCCTACAAATACCTCACTTGGTATTTAGGGCTATTATTGATGACCAGTTCAACGATGCTTTTCGCCCAACAACAACGCTATGCTCAGGTCAAAATCTATCTGAATGAAGACATTATGCCAGACCTCTTGAAACTAGGTTTGGAGTTGGATCATGGCGAACATCGGCCAGGTTATTATATCATCAATACCTATAGTGAAAATGAAATCCAAAAGTTAAAAGCAGCAGGTATTCCATATGATATATTGATTCCTGATATGGCGGTTTATTATGAAGAACGAGCCAAAGCAAAACCAAATCAAGAAAGTGCAAAAATAGTACAGTCAGATTGTGAAATAGTGGATCAAATCACCTTTGAAGATCCAGAAGCTTTCAAATATGGTAGTATGGGTGGCTTTTTTACCCTAGAAGAACTATTTGCAGAACTGGATAAAATGCGAGAAAAATATCCACATATCATCTCTACCTATCAACCAATAGACAGTTTTAAAACAGTAGAAGGACGCTCCATCTATTGGCTCCGTATTTCTGATAATCCAGATGAAGACGAAGCAGATGAACCAGAGCTTTTGTTTGATGCACTTCACCATGCTAGAGAGCCTATGAGTCTGATGCAAATGATCTATTTTATGCATTATTTGCTAGAAAATTATGATAAAGATGAAGCCATTAAAAATTTGATAGATGATACTGAGATTTATTTTGTGCCTTGTGTGAATCCTGATGGTTATGTATATAATCAAACAACCAATCCTAATGGTGGTGGATTTTGGCGAAAAAATGTACGAGATAATGATGAAGATGGAACATTTAATGAGGATTTTGATGGAGTAGACCTCAATAGAAATTATGGATATTTATGGGGCTATGATGATGATGGTTCTTCTCCAGATATTGGATCAGCCGTTTATCGAGGTCATGAACCTTTCTCTGAGCCAGAAACACAAGCGATGAAAGCTTTGTGTGAACAACATGAATTTAGAATTGTGTTGAACTACCATTCTTATAGCAATCTGCTCATCTATCCTTGGTCTTATGAGCCAGATTTATATACAGAAGATTCCGCCCTCTTTGTTAGATATGCAGATGTTTTGACCAAGGAGAATCACTACTTCTCTGGTACAGTCAACCAGACCTTATATTATTTGACTAATGGAGATGCAGACGACTGGATGTATTTAGAAACAGATGAAAAAAATAAAATCCTGGCAATGACCCCAGAAGTTGGTACTAGAGAATTAGATGGTTTTTGGCCAGAAAAAGATCGTATTCTTCCACTTTGTAGAGAAAATTTACTAGCCAATCTCAATGCTTGTTATCTATTACACGACTATGGCAGCATCGTGGAAACTTCCCCTATATATGTAGACAAAGAGGCAATAGATATTGAATTCATTGTTACTCGATTAGGTTTAAATCAAAATACTGGACTACAAGTACATGTAGAGCCAATTAATGATGCACTTGTATTCATTGATAGTTATCCGACCATGAAATTTGATCAATTGGATTTATTGGAAGAAGCTCTAGGCGATATCACGCTTCCACTCAATCCAAATTTGGAAACGGGAGATTTGATTAGTTTTTATCTAGTATTAAGTAATGATCGAGGCTGGGAAAAACGACTTGAAGTCAATAAATATTATGGTAGTCCAAGTACTGAAATAGTTAATCCAGCAGATTCCCTAAGTACATTGGTTGACAATACAGAATGGGGCTTATCTTATACCACTTATTTTTCCTCCAATAGTTCTTTTACAGATTCTCCAGATCGCAATTACTCTAATTTTTACCAAAATAAAATGCGTCTGAAAGATACTATTGACTTAACGGAAGCCACTTTCGCCCAATTGAATTTCAAGGCAAAATGGGTGATTGAACCGAATTATGATTATGCCCAGGTCAAAGCTATTGATGTAGAAACAGGAACAGAAACTGCTTTATGTGGTAAATATACCAAAACCGCTTCTCTATCTTCAAATAGTCGTACCCCCTATTACGATGGCTCGCAAAGGGTTTGGGTCTTTGAAGAAATGAATTTAGCTGATTTTCTAGGAAAAAAGATTCTTATTGAATTCAGTTTGATTGCAGATGATTGGGCCAATTATGATGGGATTTATATAGATGATATTGAGGTAGTTACTTATTCTAAAGAGACAATAGAGGTAGGTTTGGAAAATTGGACGAACACCAATAATCCATTGATTTTATATCCCATACAACCTAACCCTGTTGACAATAATGCTACAATACAATATCGTTTAGCTCCATCTATGAAAGAGGCACAGTTATCATTATACAACAGCTTAGGGCAGTTGGTCAGAACAGTTATATTGAAACAAAATGGTAGGAAAGTCAACCTAGAGGTAGGTGATTTAGCAGAAGGAATCTACTATTATCAAATGGAAAGTATAGGGCATTTATCGGAAATGCGAAAAATGATTATTGTACGATAAACAAAACGGGATTAGATTGCAGGTGAATCAATACATCATCACCTGCAATCTATATTTACACTAAGGAACGAGTGAAAAATAAGTTTACAAATTTATCAATCAAAATTGAAATTTATTTTTTGACTGTTCCTAATTTATTGGGGCAAAAGCTTTTATCTACCTAAAGCTACTTGAAGTCCTTCTAGGCCTTCGTATTCTGCTAACTTTGCAATGATTTCCTCACTCACCTCTGCCTGCTTTTCAAACTTCGGGTCATAGAGTTCTAGCATTGTTTCTGCATAAGCAATTGTAACTATCTCGCCATTGCGATCAGCAGCAATTTTATACTCCAAATTTAATGAATGACTCGTCACTTTTGAACAACTCACGTAGATACGTGGCTTATCCTTAAACAATAGTGGCGATTTGTACTCCAAAGCTACCTTGCCGATACCTATAGCATAGGCATCCCAATTCCAATTGAGTACTTTATTTAAATAATTATACCGTCCATCTTCTAAATAAGAAAGATAGACATTGGTATTCACATGATTGTAGGCATCCATATCACGCCAACGAATCTTGATAGGGCAGCTAAACTTGAATCTTTCCATACGTGTTTTCATATAAGGCACTGATTGTTAGGCCCTCATAAGACAGACTAATTGCACTTTTCTTGACTTGCGAGGGCGGGGTTAACATAATTAGGAAATTATAAAAATAGATTGAAATTAGTTGATATGTGATTTATACTATTAAAAATGACTTTAAGATTAACCTTAACCTATTAATCTTAGTAAGTCAATTCTTCATAGAGTTAAGGGTATAAAACATTAGTTATAATTGGACTCTCTAAACAAAATTAAAATACACATATCTATAATTCAAACCCGCTTTTACACTTAATTTTAAGTATTACTAGTGATGCAAGCTGTAAGTCTTTGACAGTTTTTTGTTGATATTTTCACTTCTAATTTAACAGATCGCTCCGATGGAGCTTAAATATTTTGGTCGTTTATTTTTCTACAAACAGCTAGGCTCCGATGGAGCTAATACTAATAGCTCCATCGGAGCTTTACTGTTTGTAGAAAAAAACAAAAACAAGGGAAAAAGCTCCATCGGAGCGACCTGTCAAGTTTAATAAAAAACCAGTCAAGGATTTAGGACTTGACGTTTATCTTGCTAGGGAATAAACCACTAGTAATATTTTTGAATGTAAATTGATTAGTTAATCAAAATTACTGTAGTGCAGCTTTAACCGCTTCAAAGTTAGGTAAATCACCTGCACTCTCTAAAACTTCTGCATAAGCAATTTTTCCTGCTTCATCTACCACAAAAGCTGATCTTCTTGCTACCCCTTTCATATCCAAGACGAAATCTTCATAAAGGGAGCCATAAGCAGCCGCAGTTGTTTTGTTGAAATCAGATAACAAAGGGAAGTTAAATTTTTGTTCCGCTTTAAATTTACCTAATGTAAATACAGTATCAACAGAAATAGCGACTACATTTGCATCAACATTATTGTAGTCTGCAATACTATCTCTTACCGAACAAAGTTCTGCTGTACAAACACCAGTAAAAGCAAGAGGGAAAAATAAAACGACTAGTTTTTTTCCTTTATAATCACTTAAAGAAACTTTGTTTTTATCTGAATCATAGAGGGAGAAGCTTGGAGCCTCATCTCCGACATTTAACGCCATAAATTCGTAATTTATTATTTTTTAAATCTATAATTATATATTAACAATACAGAATTCAGTTATTTGTATCGAATTTCAGTTTGTAGAAATCATTGCGAATGTAGAAAAAGATTTTTTATCAATGGTTTGTTAGTAGGCAAAAATAATATTTTTTTTATTTTTTCTCATTATAAAGTTGATGTGATTCGTTATTTATAGCAGTAAAAATATAGATTAGTTTAATCAAGGTAGTAAATGTTAAGCAAATATAAAACAATCTTGCATTATTATTCTATCAAAGTCAAATTATTACAAAATAAGGATTATTCATGATCCTTTTGTGACTAATTTACTGATAGTTGCATATTATAAAAGGATAGAAATTTTACAAAACAGAGTTGTTAAGTAAAATAATTTACCTATTAAATAGTACTGCTATAATTTAGATTAAAACGAAAAACTTGACTAAATATAGCTATCTTTATTTGATTCACAAAATATAAATGAAATTAAAACAAAAAAAAATTAAATATTATTCAAAACTAAGTTATTCTTAACACTATTTTGACAGGAAATGGAATTTATGGGTAGGTTCTAAATAGAATATTAGATTGGCAATAGAGAACAGATATGCATTTCAGTATAACGTATATAAATCTTCTTTATCAGACTCAAACACTCTTAATCGTCTTTCTTTTGTCAATTTTACCAGTATTCTTCTGGCTCTTCGTCGAGAAAGATTGAGGTGATGCATTAATTGTGGGATGGTGATGTGGTCATGGGTGTGTAAATATTCTACAATCGCTTTTTCCTTAGAATCTAATGACCGATTTGAGGGCGTTGAAAAAGCTTCATTTTCCAATTGTTTGACAATATTTTTACTTGCAGGCATTGTCTTATCCTTGACCCGAATATAGATTTGTTGGTTACCGTCCGCTTTTATGACCATATGTGGCTTCTTAGTGCTTTCTGGAATAGACACTACCAATATAACCAAATAGTTTTCTTCATGGCTAGTAATAACAACAGGTACGGGAGGATGGCAATGAACGTTGGCAGCTTCTTGAATTTTCTGCTGCTGCGCTGCGACATCGACAAGTCCAACAATCAAACCGTCATCCATAATACCTACAATAATTTTGCCACCTTTATTATTCGCAATAGCGGAAATTGTTTGTGCAATACGGACAGGATTATTGATTTGTAATTTAAATTCCATATGACTGCTTTCGCCTTCAGCAATCCATTGATGCAATTCATCTAACATATGAGCTACTTATACTTGATTAATACAACACAATAAATACAAAAATGGGAAAAACATGGTTATTTCAACCATACTTTTCCCATTTCCTTAGATTTTTAAATTACTATGATAGATACAAGAGTACTAGTAATACCTCAGAATTCCGTTAATGTGCATCAAAGCCATATCATCTGTATTTGGTGCAGAAATATAAGCCACGTCATAAAGAACGGTCTGGGTTTGCTTGGTAAACTCAATGACATCTTGCTTCAAAACGGCAACCGTATCTATAAAATTCATGGTTAAGCTGTCATTAGCGTTTTTATTGGGATGAATAACCGATTCATTAACATTGATATTGAACCAGAAAAATAAAAAGAGCAACATGGAACAGATCCCAAATTTTAATGGACGAGGTAAGCTACCAAGTGCTACAAGAATGGAGTAGCCTATGCCACTTTTATAAGTCTGTTGTGGTTTCATTCGCATTTTGACCTGTGCAGCAATGTTGGCTCTAGGGGTTAATTCTGGCATTTCATCCGTACTCATGAATTCACTACTCATCATCAACATTTCTCTATAAGCAGCAACCTGTTCTCGACTGCCTAAATGTTTAAGTAGTAATTGCCATTCTTCTTGTGTGAGATGTTCTGTTTTTTTATTGAGCAGAATCGACTCTATATCGTAAATAGTGAGTGGTTTCATTTGCTATGATTTTATAGTCTTTAGAGACAAAAAGTAGGAGTTAGTTTATAGCGTAAAGAGCTTACTAATCGGTTCCCCTTCTAGCTTCTCCCGATTTTAGATGGTTTAAAAATTCTCAGTTTCTCCGCCAATTTTCGGGTCGTATAAAACAATCTTGATTTGACCGTTCCCTCCGAGCAATCCAATACCTGACTGATTTCCTTGATGGATAGATGTTCTTGATAGCGTAGTAAAAAAGTGCTTTTCTTGGTCTGATCGAGTTTTTCGACCTCCTCAAAAAGCATTTTCTTAAAATGAGCATGATCTATCTGACGATCAATATTAGGCAGAACGATATCTTCTGATGTGGGATTCAAGTCTTGCACATATCTATCTCCATTGATGCGAACCTTTAAACGACGGTATTCATTTTTGCACATATTACTGGCAACGGTGAAAACCCAAGTCGAAAAACGCATATTGGAATTGAATAAATGTGGTTTCTCTACAATTTTGAGGAATAAATCCTGTAGAAAATCTTGTGCTTTTTCTTCATTTTTACCCAGCATACGGTAGAAATAGTGCAGTAATTTTGTACTATATCTCCTATACAGCTCATCAAAGGCTTGCGTATCTCCTTCTTTGATAGCGTTCATCAGTCGTTCATCAGTATGGTCTATGTAATGTTGATTCACGATAATTTTTCTGGATGTGATAATACCTAAGTCTTTTCAACAACAATAACTCATTGATTGGATGCTTATTGTATTGTTTTTCATTTCAAGTAATGTGGTCACTTAACTATCTACCTGCTTGCTTGCTCATCATTACTATATTAAGATTAGGTGTTTATATGAATTTTGAAAAGCAGCTTTTTCCGAACTGTTTTCTGATAAGGTATACACACTAGTTCAGGGTAGGTTCATATAAGGGAGGATTTTTTTTGATTATTTTTTACTAGAACTATTTCCCCTCCCCTCTAAATAAAATCAAGAAAGTATAAATCATAAT
>JAHDFT010000187.1:2752-9779 GCA_020628015.1 Bacteroidota bacterium | reverse complement strand
TAGTAACCATAAGCACGTAAATATTTTTCCTAAAACACACTCAAGAATTTCATTTTGCTGGATACGGTTATGTATACCTAGCAAAATGAAAAAGTTACCCTATTTTTTTATTTTTTTTGAAAAATCATTTTTTACTACTCCTTTAACTCCCAATATCGGTCATCCTCCTCAATTTTTTCGATCAATTGTTTTTTGCATTTATGCTTCAACTTTTTAGCATAAGCAGGACTAATGTGCATAATACCTGCAATTTCTTTCATTGACTTTTTCTCAAAGAATAAGGTCAAAATTTCTTTACACTTTCCGCCCAAGTTATCAAAATGCGCTTTGTACAGTTGATAAGCTTCTACTTGATCCATTGAAGCAGCGATGTCTGTATCCGCTTCATAATCTCTATCATTATCTAGTGCAGATTCTCTTTTTTGCTTCCGAAGTTGTTTTAACCAAGTAAATCTTACTACAGAATAAAAAAGCGTACTAAAACTACTGGTTAATTTAAAATCCTCTTTCCGCACCATCATAAAAATAGCAGATAAAGCTGTTTGAAAAGTATCCTTTCCATCCTCATAGCTCCCACTATTATCTTTCACATACTTCAAAACACCTGGTTGGAACTTTTGATAGATCTCCCGAATGATGATACGATCATTATTTAGAATACCTTCCACATACTTATTATCGGGATGCCTAAGCATAAAATATTTTTTTTAGAAAAATTTTCTTACACAAATTACTGATTATCAAAGACAATATGCATTAAAAATAAAAAAACACATTAACGCCTAAGACTGAACGAGGTAACTTTTTTGATTAGCGTGGTATGATTAATTGAATTTTATGATGCTGGGATACAACACAACTTCGCTTGTAAATTACGAAAAAAACTTAGTGAATCGGTGTAAAAATATAAAATAATGCTTTTACACATATTATAATTTGATTGCCCTATGAAAAATCATCTACAAGAGATCCAGCAAACAACAGTTTATAAAAGAAATTATTACAATTTCATTTTATTAATATCAATCCTACTTTGTATTAATCATATTACTTATGCCCAACAATATGGCACCAATTCGGTTAGTGGTATCGAAATCAATGGCTTTATTCCTACAAATGTATTTATTCCTAATGGCTTAGGTGATAGTATTCCTTGTCACATTATACTAGATAACCAAGTAGCAGCAAGAACTCTTAGCACCAATAAACTTTTCCCTAACAATGGCTTAAACAATTATAGTCTAACTGGAGAAGGTATTTTAGTCCTGGTATGGGACGGTGGAGGTGTTCATGATAAACACCCAGAATTGGTAGACCGAGTGACTTTCGGAGATCAGCCTTCTGATGCTATTAATTATCATGCAACACACGTCGCAGGTACGATTATAGCTAGTGGAGAAGAAGCATCAGCACAAGGAATGGCGGTTAATGCCAATGTATTGTCTTATGACTTCTGGAATAACCTCACAGAAATGCGAACAGAAGCATTGAAAGGGCGTATTCTATCCAATCATTCCTATGGAGTTGGTACAGGATGGGAATATGATCCATCAAATGACATATGGCTATGGTCAGGAAATCCAGCTATTGATGCAAAGGAAGACTACAAATTTGGGCTATATACCGCAGAGAGTGCCGCTGTAGATGACATTGCTTATAACAGCCCTCTATTTACAATGGTTTTTTCCGCAGGAAATCACTTAGATGATGACGGTCCTGAGCCTGGCGAAACTTATAATATGTTTAGTGGTGGCGAGCTAATTAGCTCTACAGAACCACGTAATGCAGATGGTGGTAATAATGGTTTTGGTTGTATCTCTTATTTCGGTGTAGCTAAAAATGCTTTAGTTGTAGGAGCTGTAGAAGATTTGCCAATGGGTTATACAGAAGCAGGTGATGTAAATCCAGCTTATTTTAGTTCTACTGGTCCTACAGATGATGGTAGAATTAAGCCAGATTTTGTAGCTAATGGAGTAAGTCTTTATTCTTGTATTTCTGATGAAGATGCAGCAGGTAATTTAGTAGCAACTTATGGTAGATTATCTGGTACTTCTATGTCTGCACCAAGTGCGACTGGTTCGATTGCTTTATTACAAGAACATTTCCGCAACCAATTTAGTCGATGGATGCGCTCTGCAACGGTTAAGGCGGTGATTGCACACACAGCAGATGAAGCAGGAAATGCAGAAGGACCTGACTATGTAAGTGGTTGGGGATTGATGAACACCTATAAAGCAGCAGAATTAATCACCCGTTCATCGGCTGTAGGAGATACGATTTTAGAAACGGCTTTACAAGATAAACAAACTTACGAATTGACCGTTTTTGCAGAAGAAAACCAAGCATTAACCGCAACAATTGCATGGGCAGATCCAGCAGGAAACCCATTAACTATTGATGAAGATTATACGATCAATCAAAGAGATAAAATGTTGGTTAATGATTTGGATATTCGTTTGATTCATGTTGCATCTGGAACAGAATATCAACCTTATACTTTAGACCCTAATCGCCCAAGTAATGCCGCTCAAAAGGGAGATAATAGCGTTGACAATGTAGAAAAAATTTACATCGCTAATCCACAAGCAGGAGAATACCTTGTAAGGGTTTCTCATAAAGATGCTTTATGGTTTGGATTTGACCAACAATATACCCTTGCCATTAGTGGTATGCAAACATTTGCTCAACCTTGCGAAATTACTGCTGGCTTTTCTTTAGCCAATCAAAGAACAACTATCTGTACAGGTGAAGAAGCCTCTTTTATCAATACTTCTGATATTAATGTTGGTGGTGAAGCTGTAACCTATGAATGGACAGTTAATGGTATTATTGTAGGTACTGAAGAAAACTTGAACTACACTTTCCCAAAAGATGGAAACTACGAAATTACCTTAACCGTTTCTAGTGCTAAATGTAGTGATAGCTTTACCGCTCAAGCATCCGCAACAACCCTAGATTCAGGCTTTACCTACTCCGCAACGGGATTAGTCGTCAGTTTTAGTGCCAATATATTTGACCCCACGAATACAACTTATTTCTGGGACTTTGGTGATGGTACAACAGGTACAGAGCCTATAAGAGTGAAACTTTACAGCGAAGCAGGGACTTATGAAGTCTGTTTAACCGTCACTCAAGAATGTCCATCTACTACTTGTCAAACCCTTAAATTAGAAACAGTCACCTGTCCTGAGTTGGTTAGTGAAACCGTCAATCATACCACTTGTGGAGCCAATAATGGTTCTATTAGCCTCGAAGTCAATAGTACAGAAGGGAATGTCATCTATGATTGGAGTCATGGTGCAACAACCGCTGAGGTGAGGGATTTACGTGCTGGTATTTATACGGTAAGCATTATTGATGATAGCAATTGCTCCCCTATTGTGAAAGATTATGAAATCCTCACTTCTGATCCTTTTACAATAGATGTACAAGGTTTGGCAACAAGCTGTGGGGAGAACAATGGAATGGTTAGTGTGATTATACCTGAAGATGTAGTAGTAGCAGATATAACATGGAGCATTAGCAGTCCTAAAAATACAACAACAATTACTGATCTAGCAGCAGGAACTTATGCTGTCACCGTAACCGATATTAATGGTTGTGCAGTAAGTGACTCTTATACTGTGGCTCCTTCAAAAGCTCTTGCTATCAATGTAAGTCACCAATCTGCAAGCTGTGGTGAAGTCAATGGTAGTGCTGCTGTGGAGCTAGTCAATGATGAAGCCATCTTAGAGATTATTTGGTTCCGTTTGGAAGGTAATGATACGATTATACTAGAAACTAAAACGCCTGATTTAGGCAATTTAACACAAGGAACCTATGGTGTACAAGTCATTAGTACTGAGCTTTGTGTAGCAGAAGAGATTTTTAATATCGAATTTGAGGATGCCATTGAATTTGAATTAAATAAACAGGATGCCAATTGTGGACAGGAAGATGGAAGTATCGAAGTGGCTTTAGTCAATGATATCCAAGCAAAGTCTTTTGAATGGAGTACTGGGGAAAATCAGTCTAGTATTGAGGGATTAAAAGCAGGAAATTATTGTGTTACGGTTACCGATGTCAATAATTGTGAGGTCAGCAAATGTATTAATATTGAAGATTCTAATGTGCCAGTCATTAGCTTAGAAGCAACAAAAACGATTTGCAATGACAATACAGGAAGCCTAACTGTTTTACAAGAAAGTCAAGAAGTGATTGTTAAATACAAATGGAGTACAGGAGCAGAAACGACAAGCCCAGTACTGAACGATTTAGGGGAAGGAAATTATAGCGTTACGGTTACTACACAAGATGGCTGTGAAACGAGTGCTAGTGCTGAAATTATTACCGTCGATCCACCTGCCTTTAGCGTTTCAACAACGCCTGCTGCTTGTGGAAAAAACAATGGTACTGCTCAAATATTTATCTCTGGAAATTTAGCAGCTTATAAAATTAATTGGTTCAATCAAAGTACAGCAAATGCAATTGAAGGTTTAGCGGCTGGTAATTATAGTGTCATCGTTACAGAGATTGCTACAGGTTGTTCTAACACTCGTTCTTTTAGCATCGAAACTGCTGATGCAGATCAACCTGTTTATGAAGTCAAACAAGAGTCAACGACTTGTAATGAAAATAATGGCGTTGGAGAAATCGCTTATATCAGTGGAGAAAATATAGATAAAGTAGTTTGGGAAGATGGTTATATTGGTCATAAAAGAACAGGTTTAGCATCAGGCTTTTATACAGTTGACGTATTTTATGGCATCAATTGCAGCTTCCCAGAAAGTATTTTCATTGGTAGCTCAGAGGTGATTGAATTTGATGTAGAAACGACTCCTTCTTCTTGTAATGGCAAGACAGGTACTGCTAAAGTAGTGGTCACCAATGACCGTAGCATCCGAGACCTTAGTTGGAGTACAGGACAAAAAATCATCCGTGAAATCTCCAATTTACCAGCAGGGACTTATTCCGTAACGGTAGAAGATTTAGATGGTTGTATAGTAACTAAATCCTTTGAAATAGGCGCAACAGAAGCACCTGAATTTAGTATTGAAAAAGAGCCAGCTACTTGTGGTGAAGCCAATGGTAAAGCCATGATTACCGTAGCAGATGCCACACCAGAATCACCAATCACCTACTTATGGAGTAATGGGGCAACAAGCTCTTTTATCGAAGGATTAACTGCTGGTGAATATAGTGTCAAAGTCACCATAGATGAAGCTTGTACCATTGAAACCACCGTTATTATTGAAGACATCAAATTACCTACTATTACAGTAGAAAAACAAGCTGCTGACTGTGGAGCGGCTGTAGGAAGTGCTACAGTAGTTGTTGAAGATGGAAATATTGATGATCTAAGTATTATTTGGGAAGATGGCACCGAAGGACCAAGCATTAGTAATAGAGCAGCAGGAACATACGAAGTCACCATTATCTCTAAAATCGGCTGCCAAGAAACCCTTACTATAAATATCGAAGGCTCTGAAGCTTTATTGATTGAAATGCTTGCGGAAGATGCTCAATGTGGTCAAAATAATGGATTGGCAAAGGTGGATATTGTCAATGATGATGGCAAAGCAATTGTGGCTTATCAATGGAATGACCCAAATCAATCTACTGTACAACAAGTCAAAGATTTAGCTCCAGGTATTTACACAGTAACCGTTACAGATACAGATGGTTGTCAAGCAGAGGGTACCGTTACTGTAGGTAATGTAGATGGACCAGCAGTAAAAGAAGTACAAACAAATGCTGAAAAATGTGGAGGAAATGATGGAAGTGTTCGTATCGAATTGGAAACAACAACAAGTGCTGATAATTATACCTACACTTGGTCTTATCCATCAGAAGCACAACCAACGACTACCAATGTACCATTCCTATCCGATCTTATCGCTGGAAAATACATGGTCACCATCACCTCCCCTGAAGGCTGTCAAACGATTGTCGATTTTGAAATAGAAAGTACAGACCAGCCAACATTAGATATAGAAATTACAGATCCTACTTGTGGAGAAAATAATGGTACCCTACAAGTCAAAACAGCCAATGGCATACCGATTACAGAGGTGATTTGGGAACATGGCGCAACAGGTACCAGACTTCGTGATCTAGCTCCTGGTGAGTATATAGGTGAAGTAACCGACATTAACGGTTGTACACAAACCATAAAAGTCAATCTTAATGATTCCAATAGTCCTATTGTCAACCTAATTGCAGAAGATGCGACTTGTGATGAAGCCAATGGAAGTATTGAATTACTAGCATTCGGAGCAGATGTAGATACTTATACTTATAAATGGAGTAATGGAGCAACAAGTCCATCCATTGACGGTTTAGCTGCTGGACAATATACAGTAACAGTTACCAATGGAGATGGTTGTCAAACCATTATAAGTGAAGAGGTGCAAATAAAAGAAAAGGCGGAATATAGTGTAGAATACGAAAATACAAGTTGTGGCTTAGAGAATGGTTACATTACCATCAGACCACATACCAATAGTACAAGCATTCAATCCTATAAATGGAATACAGGCGCAAGTAGAGGCAATATTAGAAATCTAGCTGCTGGGGAATATGCAGTCACTATTACTGATTTCAATGGCTGTACCTATGAAGAAAGCATTTTTATCGGTACTTCTATTGAGCTAAATGTCGAAGCCAAGATTACCCAACCAAATTGCGATGGACAAACAGGAAGCATCGAACTAGAATCCGCAGAAGACAATTTGACCTACCAATGGAAACATGGAGCCAATACTGCCACCATTACAGACCTTATCGCTGGTGATTATTGTGTAGAAGTGATTGCTGAAGCTGGTTGTAGCTTTGAAAAATGCTACCGAATCGACAATAGTCGTACTTTTGATGTAGAACTTAAAGCTGTTGCAACTACTTGTGGTGGTAATAATGGATCGGTTGCAGTAAAAGTAGATACAGACATTCCTATTGTAAGCTATGAATGGGAACCAGCCGTAGACAATGATGCTTATGCTTCGGGTTTAGCAGCAGGTACTTATAGAGTCACCGTTACCAATGCAAGCGG
>JAHDFT010000187.1:0-2652 GCA_020628015.1 Bacteroidota bacterium | reverse complement strand
ACAAATGACCTCAGAATCAGCAGTATAGAATGGACTATCGCTCCTGAAAACAACCCTGAATGGCAATTTGGTGGAACATTTGGTCAAACAGTTGGGCTTTTAGCTGGTGAATATGAAGTCAAAGTTACTGATGAATATGGATGTGAACAATTATTGACCATCTATATAGCGGAAGAAACACCAAGCGTTAAAGCAGAGATTGAAACCACATTTGCAGATTGTGATGGAACAAATGGTATGGCAAAAGTGATCAACGCTAATACAACAATCACCGAATACCTATGGAGTTATAATGGCATTACTAGCCCAGAAGCCACCTTACCAGAAGGCGACCACTATGTTTGGTTAACAAATGAAGGAGGATGTAGACAAAGATTCGACTTTTCCATTGGCAAATACAATTATCCTAGCATTATAGTCAATGAAAGTAATAGAACGACTTGTGGAGCCGCTAATGGAACAGCAAGTATTACAATCAATAGTCAAGATGCCGTTGAAGCAGTATTATTGAATGGAACAAATATGAATTGGGATGGCAGCGAAGAACTGAAAATCAATGACTTAGAAGCCAATATTTACCAAATAGAAGTCGTTACTATTCATGGATGTAGCCAAGTTAAGGAATTTCACATCGCTGAATCCAAAGTATTCAATGCCTATGTAGGTACGATTACCGATGCAAGCTGTGGCAATAATTCTGGTAGCGTCTTATTCCGAAGCAATGCCAGCCCTGGCGATGTCACCTTCACTTGGACACATAATGACTATTCTAGCACAGATTTTAGAAAAGGTGGTTTAGCTCCTGGTGATTATGAAGTCATTGCTGAAGACAAAAACGGCTGTACACAAACATTGACCTTTACCATTGGTTTCTCCGATCAAATCGAATTTAGAGTCAATCAAGTAATAGATACAGAATGCGGCATGGCAAACGGAAGCATTAGCTTAGAGAAAATCAGCGGAGCCGATGAATTGACCTACAAATGGAGCAATGGACAAACAGGAACCGACCTATCTAGCCTTACGAATCTAAAAGCAGGTAAATACAATGTAACCATTACCGATGAATACGGTTGCCAAACCAATATTAGAGACATTGAAGTAGGCGACTCTGAAGGATTCGATGTATTCACCAGCATCAAAGATGCCAATTGTGGCGAAGGTGGGGAATTAAAGATATTAAGTTGGAAGGGTAATTTAGATAAACTATGGTTAAATGGAGAAAGTATCGAGCAAAGTGGGGCGATTGATCTAGCGGCTGGTACTTACCTATTTGAAGCAATTAGCAAAGAAGGCTGTATGATTACAAAAGAATTTGAGATTGGTAATAGTTTACCATTTGATTATGATGTAAACATAGAAAATACAGTACGAAAAGGAAAGACTGGTAACATTGAAATCACCATGAAAGACTATACTGGAAGAGTGGATTATCTATGGAGTACGGGAGCAACCAGTCCATTCATTGAAAACTTAGGTGCAGGCACTTATACCGTAACCATTAGTACAACTAGCGGCTGTGAAGTGGTAGAAAGCTTTGAAATAACAGTTAAAGCAAAAGGCGGAGATGATGAAGGCATCCCTACTTGGAATCCAAATAGCAATGGGGACTTAGGCGATATATTTGGCAATAATGATGATGAAAATGAAGGAGAAGACCCAGATAATGAGGTAACAGGAGAAGTAATGGATGATCCTAGTGGTTCTAATCCTCAAAATCCAGTTGTCACGAGTCCTGAGCCTGATCCAGTAGTAGATTGTGAAAAATTCTTTGCCAAAATGACCCCTGAAGTAGGCGCAACAGTTTGTGGAGAAGATAATGGTTTAGCAGGCTTCTTTTTTGAGGAATTGAACAACCACAATACCAGCTTCAAATGGAGCAATGGAGCCACTACCCCATCCATCTTCAACCTAGCTGTCGGACACTATTCAGTAACCATCACCAATCCACAAAGTTGCCAAGAAGTCTTCGATTTTGAAGTAACTGCAAGCGAAGTCCCAACCGTCGATTTAGGTGCAGAAAAAGTGGTCATCCTACCAGGAGAAACCAGCATTACCCTAGACGCAGGAAAAGGACAAGAATTTGTAAGCTACGAATGGTCAGACGGCACAAGAGGCGCAACACTTGAAGCCACAGAGGAAGGCACCTACCAAGTTACTGCCATCACCAAAGACGGTTGTATTAGCCAAGATGAAGTAACCGTCTACATCCTAGAAGAATTGTACCCCATCGAACTTTACCCTAATCCAACGACCGATCAAATTACCCTAGCCAATCTCCGAGAAAAGGTAGACATTACCATTACCAGCCTATCTGGTAATCTCATGACCTCCTTCTCCGCAGAAACAGCCACCACGATTGATGTCAGCAGTTTCCCCATCGGCATTTACATCGTACAGGTAAAAACCCCAAATGGCATAATCACACAACGATTCGTAAAGGATTAATAAAAAATGAACACGTAGGGACAAGGCACGCCTTGTCCTACGCCTTGTCCTTACCCTTACCCACACCATATCCACCCATTCATCCAAAAATCAAAACCAACAACAAAACACAAGGTAAAAATATAGGGTTAGATAGGTGTATTTTAAACCTTTTCCGTAAAAGATAATGTGTCTATTATCTGAAAATGCGGGAAAGGTTTTTTT
>JAHDFT010000186.1 GCA_020628015.1 Bacteroidota bacterium | reverse complement strand
GCAAATAGTTCTCTGATATAGTCGCTATCATCGTAGGTAATTAGCCATTTGTGGGAGCAGTTTTTCATGACCTTGGCAAAACGCTCGTGGTCGAAACCTTTGTGGAGATTGCCGTTTTTACCGTATAAGGCGGATTTGGTGGCGGAATAGTAGGGTGGATCTAGGAAAATAAAGACCTCATTTCCTTCTTTTTCTACAACTTTTTGATAATCGAGATTGGTGATTGTAGTGGAATCAAGGACTTGATCTATGCGTTGGAGGCGTGTTATACTGGATGGGGTGAATCGCTTTTCGTAGGCTTGCTTAGAGAAGCCACCGCTTTCGCTGGTTCCTGAGAAGGTAATGCGATTGAGGACAAAGAAGGCACTAGCGATTTGTAGTGGGGAGCATGTTTTTATATTATCGAGGAGGTAACGGTGTAATTTTTTACCATCATCAAATTCCTCTTTCCATTGATTGACTTGATCAACTACTTGGGCTAAATTGCTTTGGCTTTGTGTCCAAAATTGGTATAATTCAAAGTAGAGGTCGTTTATCCAGTATTTTTTGTTTGGATGTGCTTGTTTGACATGAAAAAATACGGAGCCACCGCCTATAAATGGCTCTCTGTATTCCTGAAAATCGGGAATTAATGGTGCAATGTATTTGATGGCTCTGCTTTTTCCGCCAGGGTATCGTAATGGACTTTTTATCACTATGTTTTATATTTCACTTATTCACAACACTTCCTTCCTTAAAACCTCCACTAGTTCATATTTCAATTCATCTGAAAAGCCAGACAATCTAGGAATATCATTGTATTCTACAATATACAGTTTCCCATTGGCTTCTTCTAAAATATCAATCGCTAAAATGCTTGCTACAATTTGTTTTTGCAATTGTTGGAGCTGTTGAACCAATGCTTTTTCTGGGGTGATTGCTTGGTAATCGGTGGTGTCTACAAACGTAGGCGATGTAGGGGGCATCAGCGAGGATTTTTAACGAAGTATAGGGTTAAATTTATCAATCAAAATGACATTTATTTTTTCACTGTTACTTAGTTAATACTAGAACAGTAATTATTCTACTGTTTAACTTTTTCCAATAACCATTTTTTTTCTACTAATTTTTCTGCTTGTTCTATCTTTTTAGTGAGGTCTTTAATTTTTTCTGGAAAAAATCCAGTATTCCATTTACACAATTGCTGCATAAATTTCACAAAATTCCCATATGCTTTCTTATAATGTTCAGGCATTTGGGTAGATCGAATGAGGTAAATACGCATACTTTCTAGGAGTGATTCTAAGGATATTTCTTCTTCTAGCTCATAATAAGTCTTAATCAACAATACTTTATGTTCCATATATTGATAAAAATCCTTCAACTCAAAATCAAACAGATATTCTAAAACTTTATCGTATTCTTTTTTGTGGAAAAATAAAGCTGCCTTACAATATACCACCATATTTTCTCGATATTTCAATTCCACTTTTTCTTGGTATTCCTCAATAAACTGCTCTGCCCAATCTATCTCTCCTACTTGCAAAGCCACCATAACAATATTCCTAAAATACAGATAAGGCGTAATATACCCTTCAAAAATAATCACCTCCTGTTCCAGCATTTTTTTCAATACATCGAAAATAATACGTAGAAAATGCTCTTTCCCACTCTTATACTGCTTATTACAATAATTAAAAATTGCTCCATATACCTGTCTTAATTCGTCTTTATGTAATAAACCACCATGCTCTTGAATCACCTCCATCATTTTGGTATAATGACTTTCATCATCCTCTCCTTTTTTGAGCAATAACATCAGTCGATACCAGATCAAAATATCTGGCACCTCATCCATTTTTCCTTGTTCAAAAAATTGAATAAACTCATCTGGTAAATAAGTATCAGTACTGCCCTCCACAATATGCTGCTGACGATTGAGCAAGGCACAATAATATTTCAATTTGGTAGCCAGATAATAATAATCCAATTGATTGGTTACCTTTTCCAGATTAGAATTAACCAATCGACCATGTGTATAAACATCCAATTGATAAGTTAATTCCTCTAAACGAAAAGCAGTAAAATAATAATCTGATGTTCTGTAATCCTCCCCATCTAGGTTCTTCTTCACATTCTTCCACACCTTCATAAAAGCTTGCTCCAATTTTAAGCCTCGCAAATGTTCTAGTAATAATAATTTCTGTGTTCTTTCCTTCGATTTTATACGTTCTGCTACCCAAAACCCATAAATCAAACGAGAAAACTCAGACATTAGATTACTGAATCGCTGTTCATGATAAGGCTTAGTTCCAAAAATACTTTTCCATGCTTTCTGTTTCGTAAAGGTACTCTGTTCAAAATCAGGAAAATACTTCTTTAGAAAATTATACAAACCAATTATATTTTTATTGGTATTGTAATAAGGAGATTGAAGATATTTTCCTAGCATTTTAAAATCCTGAGCATTGAATGATTTTAAAAGTTCAGTTAGTTTAGTATTCTGCATTTTTTCAGGTCAGTTTGTACATAAAACACCATCACAATATTGTTATTTTTTTTAAATTTTCCAAACATTTTTTAGCCGCAAAAAACAACTGATAATCAAGTACTTACATCTAACACCTACATCGAACCAGACTCTAAAAGCTCTATTTTTTTTGTTAAAATATCATTGCTCTGTACTTTTTTACCTTTGATTCTTGCTGTATTATTGTAATTGTAAGCGACAAGCAAACATTTTTACTTGTTTCTTACAACATAATTAAAGTATCTTATTTTAAAGATCAGGGCAGTATTTCAAATACCACAGGGCAATGACAGACAAAAAATTGTTAGCTCATACTATAATTAAGGGGGGTAGGGTTAATATTTTGTCTGTTGCTCTGTGGCTTTATTTTTATCTGTTCACTTTCAAAGGGGGCATAGACAACAACAATCAAGTTCCCAGATATTGTTCATATCCTATTGAGTAAAAATACACGCTATTATATATCATCAATTATTTGCGATTGCTTTTAAGCTGATTTGTCAGCTATTATATTCAAGATTCACTCCCTTGCCCCAATTATTTCGTCTATACTATAAAATACCAGTAGTAGTGATATAGTGATAGTGATTAAAAATATTCACTTCTAATAAGAGGAAAATCGTTATTTCTTTTGTATTAGATTAAAAGAACACAAAACACTACTGCTTCACTTCATTAACCTGTTAAAAAAAATTACGATTATACCTTGAATTATGTTTGATTACTCTCCCTAAACCCTGTTTTTAGAAGCCAGATAATAAGTTTATTATCTGGCTTTTTCTTCTAACTAAGCAATTAAACATTATAAAATAACAATAAAAATATATCTTTATTGATTTAACTGGTTTAATTTAGACCTACACTTTGTTAAAAAGTCTTGCACAGTTCTAAATTTAATGAAGCAAAATGTCAAATTTATTTGGTTATTTGACAAATCCCGTGATTTATAAACTTGGTCAGTAGTTCGTTAAACTTGACAGGTTGCTCCGATGGAGCTTAAAATATTTCTTCGTTTATTTTTCTACAAACAGCTAGGCTCCTACGGAGCTAATACTGATAGCTCTGTAGGAGCCTGCCTGTTTGTAGAAAAAACAAAAACAAGGGAAAAAGCTTCATCGAAGCGACCTGTCAAGTTCTTAAGGCTTGTTCCACTTTTGTCAAAAAACTTTTCACGGAATTTGTCAGAGAACCATTTATTTTTGAATAACACTATTTTTTATATAATCTTGAAAAGAGCCATGCACCTATATCGCTATATCATTATTTTTTATCTTCTAATTTGCTTACTTTTGGCTACCAACAGCCTACAACTACAAGCGCAATTTCAGCGAAACCTAAATGGTAGTGAAATTGCGAGTAGGTATATTGGTACTACAACTAGTGATGGAGGGTATATCATTGCTGGGCCTGCTTTTCAACCAACAGCAACTGAGTTTAGTCCTGTTAAATTGGCCAAATGTGATGCTGCGGGAAATGTTATTTGGGCTTATGAATATGATTGGGAAGGGGTAGAAATGGTGGCCCATATTGAAGAGAAAGCAGATGGTAGTTTATTATTGGCAGGAGCTTGTGAAATGCAAGAAAGAGATCAGGCATTAGCTGCTTTATTTACTGCGGATGGAGATTTGCAATGGGCAAAAATTATCGGTTTTACTGATGCAGATGTTTCTTCTCGTTATTTTACTAGTGCCAAAACAGGTAGTGCTTACTGGTTAGGTTTGTCCTTATCTGGTGCTTGGAATACTTTTGAAGATGGTGAGCATAGTGTTGTGTTGGAACTGGATAAAAATGGTCAAACCATTCGAGGTGCAGCGATTCAATCAACGGGGGATGATCAACTCTGTTCTATCCATCCTATCAATAATAATCACATCATTCTTACTGCAACGACTCAAATTAAAGGTAAAATCAATTCAGACTTATTGGCTTTTGAGTTGGACGATACATTTGGTTTAGAATGGGCTTATAACTACGCTTCTAATGGTGATGAAACACTTTATGGAAGTGCTTTACATAGAAATGATAGAATTGTTTTAACAGGGGCGACTAACTATTTTTATGAACCTACTGATAGTGTCGATGCTTTTCTAGTAGAATTGGATAAAAATGGTGATCTCAATTGGTCTTATACCTATAATAGTGGCCAAAATGAAATTGCTCGTCATTTGCAAGTTGCTAGTAATGGAGATTTGGTGATAACAGGCTTTCATCAACACCAAACACCTAGCCTTCAAGATGCATTCTGGGCAAAATTTGATAACAATGGGAATTTATTGACTGCTAATCAATTTGGTCATCCTTCTTGTAAGGATTTTGGCTTGAGATTGAGTGAGTTATCAGATGGCTATTGGGGTGTTTTTGGTTATAGCTTGCAAAATCATTTAGATACCAATTATTATAGCCCTTATTTTTTAAAGCTTGATGCTGATGGAAATAATTATTGCCTCCAACACAATACACCTTTCGACGATAGTCGATTTCCAATTAAACAAACTGATGCTTTATTAGAAATTATCCCAATCTTTCCGAGTATTACCAACAACTTTACAGAAGGACTCGCTCAGATTGGAGATAGACGTATTTTAGAATGGGAAAGTAGTGCTTGGTGCAATGTTTGGCCTGGAGATACGGATAATGACGGGCAGGTGAATCATTTCGATTTATTGCCACTAGGAAAAACCTATAATTTTCAGGGAGGAGAGCGTCCAAATGCAAGTCTAGCATGGCAGCCACAGCCTTTTTTGGATACATTAGCCCAATTTCCACTAGGCAATTCATCTAGTGTGGATTGTGATGGTAATGCCATAGTAGATGCTACAGACCAAGAAGCGATTATATTAAATTATGGTAAAAGTTATACTAGTCCACTATTGCCACCATCAGCTCCAGAAATAGAGGACTTTGAGCTTTTTGCAGAAATCCAAGATACCATTATCGAAAATTATGAATTTGATTTTGCGATTCACTTAGGCACAGCAGAAGCTCCTGCTCGAAATATATATGCACTTGCCTTTTCTCCAAGATTTGAGCTGGGTAATCCAAGTGAGGATGAAGGCATTGTACTGAATCAACCTTTTGTCAGTTTTGAAGATTCTTGGTTACATGAAAATCAAACGGTAGACTTGTTGACCTTGGATACCTGTTTTGCAGATCAGGGTGTCTGGGATATTGCCCAAACTCGTACCAATCAGACGGTGGTTACCCAAGCACATGGAACTGTTAGTGATATTGTGTGTATCATGGAGATTAGTAGCTTTAAAACAACTACAGAGGAGTATATTCCTATCGACTTTATTATTGATAATATTCAAATTGCAGGTGCTGATGGGCAAAGATTTTCTTTGCCTGACTTCAAACAAACACTTTATTTAAAAAGAGCGACTAGCCCAAATTTAACACTAGATGTTTATCCTTCTCCTGCGAATACATTTACTACGGTTACGTTCAATAGCCAGTATCCCGAAGAAGTCGTCACATTTCAATTATATGATGTTACAGGTAGTCTCCTACTGGAACAATCACTTGTAACTCAACAAGGATTTAATCGCTACCGTCTTGACCTCGCTCCTTATCCTAATGGTGCTTATTTTATTCGTATCCGTCAGTCAGATAAGCAACGTGTGGATGGGCGGTTTGTGATTATTAGGTAAGTAATGGATCAGGGATGAACTAGGGTGAAATAGATCAGTATCATAACCAACTCCACCCTAGTTTATTTATAAGTATAATATGCTATGACTTATCACTCCCAGCATATAACAAATTCATATCCTCCAATAAATACTGTTTATAATTGTCTAAAGTATGTATATAAGCACAACGAGGCATCGCTGTAGCACCCAATTTCTTTTTTTCTACAGTAGCCGACATGCCTAAAAATAGCTTTTTTACATTCAATGCTCTAGCACGCATAATCATTTGAAAAAGGACTTGTCGATATACCTGATGACTTTTCAGATAGTTGTAATCCATACCAATCAAAAGAGGCGTATAGGTATTTGAGCTACGATAAGCATAAACTACTGCAACGGGTAATGGATTAACAAATCCTCCACCATCCGCAGATCGAACTTTGAAACTAAATACCTCCCAATCTTTATTTTCTACTGCTTTTTGAAAAAAGGTAGCAGGTAATTGGAACGTATTCATGCTATAATTATTCTTTTTGACATTAAGGTATAACTGGTAAAAATGACTCAACAATTGTTCATCTGCTTTTTCTACCAAAGTCATCTCAAACAAAGATTCATACCTTTTAATTTGTTTTCTTACATGAAAACGAGAATTTTTAGATAAACTAGCAATATAGTCCTGACTTTCCTCCCAGTTTAAGGCCTCCATTTCATGAGCATCAGGCAAGTCTAATCGCACAAATCCTTTAGCCATCATCCATTTTTGTACTTCAATATCTCGCTTATCAAAATCCCTTAATACAACTTGATCTGCTTTATTTTTCAATTGGACTTTTTTGACCTTATCCCAAAATAAATCTACTGCTTTTCCAGTCAAAGGATGTAAACGATCTAAAAACAAATGTGCTCCTTCCGTGATCATACAACCCATACTCATTGTCAAACTTGTCAAAAAGTAAGGATTTTTTTCCCTGATTGCTTCTAGTTTCTTAGAAATATTGGCATTATATAAGAGATCGTCTTTCCATAAACAACTTGTAAAAAAAGTTGCTAAAATCACCCTTCCTGTTTTATCTTGAATCAAAAAATAATCAAATATCCATTGATCCTCCTTCGAGCTTGCCTTTTCCCCAAATATAGACTCTATAAAAGCTAGTCCTTTCCAATCAAAAATGCCTTGATCACTAAATAATGCATCCCATATTATAGGATCAATTTGATGAATAGATTTAACATGTATTAAAGTCAAATCATTACTTGCCTTCATTTTAGTCAATGCAAAATGACTATCAAGTTCTTTCCACTCTGGTTTTTTGAAATTTTGAGCTAATTTTTCAAAGCTAACGCCTGTTTTTTGCAAGGTTTTGGGCAATACTTTTTCCATCACATTAACCAATATTTCTACATCTTCCAGACTATGCCCACTTGTTAAGCAAAATCTTACACCACCACACTTTGCAGGGACAACAGGAAAACCACTCACATTTACATAGACCCCTTCTGCATGTAATTGTCTTTGAAAAGCAACTGTAGCAATTGGTGTACCTGTAGCTATGAAAAAAATAGGTGTTTCACTAATGGCCACAATAGGTAAACGAGCATCTATTAATAGTTGATTGGCATCTTGAATCAACTGTTGTAAGTAGTTTTGTTGGGCTTTAATTTCTCCTGTTAAATGCATATCTGCAACCACTTTGCAAGCATTCAGAACACCAGAGGTTAAAGGTCCTGAAAACATAAAAGAAGAGCCGCAGTTCTTAACCATCTGATATTGGATAGCATTAGAAAAAATCAAAGTTCCTCCTGATAAACCAAAACCTTTGGATAAGGAAGTAGCAATAACCATATTGGGATAATGTTTGATTTTAGACAAACAATATCCTTTACCTTTATCCCCATACCAACTCATGCCATGTGCATCGTCTATATAAAGGTATAAATTGTTATACTTTTGCATTAACTCATCCAGAAGTTCATAATCAGGTGCATCTCCAAACATGGAATAGATGCCATCTAACATCAACCAGACTCTATGATGTCGTTTTCCCTTTGTTTCTAGGATGGTTTCTAGATTTTTTAATTGATTGTGTCGCAGTGTAGTCACACTTACCCCTCGTGGTTTAATCACTTGTACTGCCTGCCGCACACTCGCATGAACCTGTTGATCCAAAACAACTAGGTCATTAGCTCCTACTAATGCAGGAATACCTGCAAGATGTGCTAATGTTGTACTAGGAAACAATATAACAGGTGACTCAAAAATCTTAGCTAGACGATGTTCTACCGCTTCATAGAGTGTTGAGGAGACATAACCTCTGGAAGACGGAAAGTGAATGCCCTCCTTCTTTATCCCCTGAATTGCAGCTTCTAAAACTTTAGGATGGTCATCTAAACATAAATAGCTGCAAGAACCAAAATTAATCAATGGCTCTCCATCAATAGAGATTAATCGCCCTCCACCAAGTTTCTTAGCATTCAAATGAAGACTATTTCTATCTACTCCATACTGGATATGTTCATAAATAACCTTATTTACATCTGGATATTTTATCTTAGCCATACAGGTCTGATGTTTAGACAGCCTGATAGAAAAGCAGTACTACGGTAAGTATCTTTAAGTAATAATAAACAATGGTATGTGCGTATTCCCAAATCATAGTGAATTATGGTTAGACACACACCTCTGCTAGTCCAAAAGCAATAATTAGCCTGTAGTTATCTAATTGTTGTTCATTATTTCTCTTTCTAAATTATATTTGCTAGGATTAATTTAAAAGTGCTAGTATCTTGCATTCATCAACAAGGAGGTTTTCTAAGTTAGTTGGACAGGATTATTTTACTGGGCGATATTGAATCTTATTATAACTATTACCGATAGTACTACTCCATCAAACAGTAGTTAAAATTTGGGATTAATTGCTTTAATAACAGTAAAAAAAGACCTTCCTCATTTTGATTGATAAATTTGTCCCTATACTTCATTAAAAGGTCTGATTTAATGTCAAAGTAGCCAAAATGAGAATTGGAAACTTATTTTTTGCCTGTTCTATAGCAATTAAAAATAGAAAAATAAAACGTGTACCTTTCTAAAGAAAAAATATAGATCGATTGAGTTGTTTAAAACATTAGAGTGTAGATTCTCTGAAATAATAATTGTCTATTAAATTACTTTTCTAAATAAATCACTTTGGTTAAAAGTTGAAAATGCTCGAACAAGGAATATAAAGGTAGATATATAAAACAAAGAAAACATATCTCTTATAATAGTTCCTTTTACAACATACAAAAATAAATCAAATTAACATCATTGTAAATTTAGTAAAAAATAACAACTATTCAAGCTTAATCTAAAAATAAAATACAGATATTAAATTAATGCACAAGATATAAGTTATATATTTTTCAAAAAAAATTTACAATCACTACTTAAAGAAGTTATTTTGATGTTATAACATTTATTACCTAGTTTTATAAAATTGGTACTTTTTTAAAAAAATAATTCTCTACTCCTTATTACTCTATCCAAACACCATCTACATTTTACTTTATAGTAATATATCAAAAGGTATTTTGCCATCCAGAAGCCGTAATATCACTTTTTCATAAACAAAGCTCATCGTTAAACCCATTTCTTTGATCAAAAATTGATTTGCTAGTGTTAGTGTAATAAGGTATCTTACGAGCCTTTGTATTGGGTAAGTGATGGATTAGAAATAAATTAGGCCGAAATAGGCTTTC
>JAHDFT010000185.1:4063-9966 GCA_020628015.1 Bacteroidota bacterium | reverse complement strand
CTCAACATTATTAATAAAATTACTACAAAAAAATATACACTATGTCTGTTTTAGTATACATTGACCATAATAATGGCTCAATAAAAAAAAGCAGTTTAGAGGCAGCAAGCTATGCAAGAGAAACAGCAGCCAAAATAGGTGGCACGCTAACAGCACTTGTATTAGGCGCCTTAGATGCTGGTGAAATTGCTCAATTGGGAGAATATGGTGTTGCCAAAGTACTACATGATAGTGGTAGCCATTTTTCACAATTCGACACTAGAGCATTTACCAAGGCTATTGGTGCTGCTGTAGACCACAGTGGTGCAGAAGTGCTTGTTCTATCTAATGATAGTACAGGAAAATCTCTCGGTCCACGTTTATCTGTTCGTTTGAAAGCTGGATTGGTATCTAGCGCAATTGCATTGCCAGATACTAGTAATGGTTTCGTAGTACGTAAGGGTGCTTTCTCAGGTAAAGCATTTGCAGATTACACCATTAAAACAGCTAAAAAAGTTATTTCTGTTAACCCAAATGCCTTTGGCGTACTTGCAGGAAATGCTTTAACTGCTGATATAGAGGCATTTGATAGTGGTCTTTCGGCTGCGGATTTTGCTGTAGAAGTATTAGAAGTCAGTAGAGCTAGTGATTCTGTACCTTTACCAGAAGCAGAATTAGTCGTTTCGGCTGGAAGAGGCTTGAAAGGGCCAGAAAACTGGGGAATGGTAGAAGAGTTGGCAACTTTATTAGGTGCCGCAACTGCTTGTTCTCGTCCTGTCTCTGATGTAGGATGGAGACCTCATCACGAGCATGTTGGTCAAACAGGAATTACTATCAGTCCAAACTTATATATCGCTATTGGTATTTCTGGAGCGATCCAGCATTTGGCAGGGGTAAGCAGTAGTAAAGTTATTGTTGTGATTAATAAAGATCCAGAAGCACCATTCTTCAAATCAGCAGATTATGGTATTGTCGGGGATGCTTTTGAAGTGGTTCCTAAAATAATCTCCGCAGTAAAAGAGCTTAAAGGAGTTTAAATACCTATTGTTAGATTAATTATTTTGGACTTGTATAGGAACAGTCAAAAAATAATTTTACTATTTTGCTTGCTAAATTTAACCCTATACTTTGTTAAAAAGCCTCGCCAATGCCCTGTATTGCCTGCGTTTTTTGCCTCATCTAGTGTCAAATTTATCTAATCAAAATTTGTAAAGTTATTTTTCACTTGTTCCATACATAATAAAACTAGGCTATCAAAAACATTTTTGCTTATTATGTGTTCAAGTCCAAAATTCTATTTTATCCAAATCAATCCTCATTTTTTCCCTATTCCCTAGAACCAAGTGTTCTTTTCATTTGTTTTTTTAACGCTATAAAAGTGGAACTAGAAAGTCTAGTAAATACATTTTTTACTGTATCACTATGATGACATAATGAAAATAAGTAAAATTACCACTCATTTATTCTATATCTTTGTCCACAATGTTTTATATTTGTTAACTAAGTAGTAAGTCAAGTGAATACTATTTGATAGAATAGGTAAATCACTTATTTATTTTATTACTACTAGTCATTATGATGCTTATCCAATTTTCCAATAATATTCTCTATGCGAAAAGTAGAATTAGAAATAGTAGCTATATCTCATAGTATTACACAAGCACAATCTTATGCTGTTGTTCTTGGTGAGCGAGAAGGCATGCGAAGATTACCGATTGTTATTGGTGGTTTTGAGGCACAAGCTATAGCAGTTGCTATTGAAAAAATGAACCCTACAAGACCACTAACCCATGACTTATTTAAAAATGTGTGTGAAGAGTTCGGAATTACTATCAAAGAAGTTATTATTTCCAATCTTAGAGATGGTATTTTCTATGCTACACTAATATGTGATAACTATAATGACACCATAGAAATTGATTCTAGAACTTCTGATGCCTTAGCCTTGGCAGTAAGATTTGACTGTCCCATATATACCTATGAATTTATTTTAGAAAAAGCAGGCATTGTTTTAGAAGAACCCCACTCTACTAGAGGAGGAAGTCGAAGTGTTCCAAAACAAGAGAGTAGTAATAGTGCTTATGCTCAACATTCTCTAGAAAAACTAAATACTTTGCTTGAAGATGCGATCTCTAACGAAGATTACGAAAAAGCTGCTAAAATTAGAGATGAAATCAAAAGAAAAAGTTAATATAAAAATTCATAGTCCCTTATAAATGAATCCTTAAGTATTAGTTTAAAAATACTTTGAGAATAAAGGAGAAATCTATACCTTTTTGTTATAGATTTCTCCTTTGTTGTTTTGCAATAGTTTTATAATAAAAAACAACACCTTACATAATATTTAAAATACAGCATTAATTAAACCAGTCACTCTCTTTCAAGACCAACATACTGCCAGTCAAACATATACACACACAAAAAAAACAAACGTAATAAAAAAAAATACATAACACATATATTAACTCATTTTATCCCAAACAAAACCTACTTGAAAAAACAATAACACAAAATAAAAATATATACATTTTAGGCAATAAGCAAATTTTATTTTTATACTAATCCTAAATAAACAACACTTTAAATAAATAAAAAAATCACATAATAGATATAAACAATTAAGCATTAAAAATATTTAACTATAGAATCGAATAAGTTTAGCTCTATTTTAATAAAAAGTAAAACAATTACTATCTTAACCCCTATTTTATATTCATTTGGATCATAAATCAATTAAAAAATCCGTTGCTCATGAAGAAATTCTATTTCAATGTCATAACCTTTGGGTTATGCTGCATGATGCTATTCGTATCCAGCGAAAGTATTTATGCTCAACAATTAAGTCCAACACATAGGGGGTATCAAAATACACCAAATACTCCTCCTATAACGCTTCAAGAAAAGCTTATCTTGGACGGTCAACCGCCTAAAAATGTTACTCCTGGAGGCGGAAACACACCAGGAAATAATGAACGTTGTAGCACAGATGAAAGGATACAGGAAAAAATGCAAGATCCTGTATGGCGTGCTGCTTATGAAGCCCGTAAACAAGTATTAGCTAATGCTTATGACCCTAATAATGCTCGTATAGCTTGTGATGCTAACAACACAGTTGTAATCCCACTAGCTTTCCACTTTGACAATGCCTATAATACTAGTAATTTCCAATGTTTATTGGATGCTGTAAATGCTCAGGTTGCTTCATTAAATGATGACTTTTCTGGCATGAATGCAGACCTTGATCAATATTGTCAATTGATCACTAATTGTGGTGGTACGCCTACATCCTCAACAGGTGCCTGTATTACTTTTTGTTTAGCAGATCAAAACCACCCTGCTGTATCTGGTTTACAAGATGGAGATCCTGCAATTACTATTGGGGTGTATAATTCAGGTGGTATTAATGTTCCTGGTACAGCTACTAACGGAGAATGGCCAGGTGTTTTAAATGTATTTATTATAGATGGATTAGGATTTGGAGTAGCAGATGGTATCCCTGGTAATTGGAATGGAGATGGAGTTTCACAAGATGGTTCATTCTTGGGTGGCCCTGGTTTCGCTCCTTGTTCTTCTGGAGGTTTTGTCAATGACGATGCTAACTGGAACTTAGGTAGAACATTAACACATGAGATTGGACACTATTTGGGTCTTTATCACACCTTCCAAGGTGGGTGTTCTGATGAGCCTCAATCTCCTTATCCTGTAACAGATACACCTGCTCAGTCTGGTTCTTCTGCTGGATGTATAGCTCCTACGAACTGTGGTGCATTAGCTACAGGTTGTACAGCAGGCGAATCTGTACAGTACAACTTCATGGACTATTTTGATGATGCTTGTTTGGTTATGTTCTCAGAAGAACAAGCTATAGCAATGAATACTTTTTCTACAACTAGTTTGGCTAATGGAGATATTCGTACAGATGCAACTTCTTGTCAAGTAGCTCCACAAACTCCTGCTCCAGTTTGTGTAGTAGAATTGGTTCCTGATTTTATTCCTGCTGATGGTGCTGTTATAGATGTATGTTTAGATGATGGTGGTAGTCTTCAATTTAATGATGCTTCTGGTGGCTTACCTACTACATGGAACTGGACATTCACAGTAACTAGTGGTGATATTGTATTAGATATGACTTCTTCTACTATGCAAAATCCAATTATAAGTGTAACTAGTGGTACTTCTGGTACTATAGATGTTACTTTACAAATCTGTGATGCTGATGGCAACTGTGAACAAGTAACATACGCTTATACAGTTAATGCTTTGACTGGAGCAGCTTGCCCAGATGAGTGTGACTATGTTTTAGACTTGTTAGATTCATTTGGTGACGGATGGGATGGTGCTACTGTTGATATCTTAGTAAATGGTGTAGCAGATGCTGGTAGTCCTTATACCTTTGCTACTGGTGGATCAGCATCTTTCACCTTGACATTAACTGCTGGTGATGCCATTGATGTTGTTTATACTGCTGGTGCTTTTGAAAATGAACATACTTATACTTTAACTGATCCATTTGGTAATGTTATGTTTAGTGATGGACCAACTCCTGCAACTGGAACAGTATTTTCTTTTACTGCATCTTGTTCTTTGCCTACTTGTACAGATGGTATACAAAATGGTGATGAGACAGGGGTAGACTGTGGTGGTGCCAACTGTGGAACTTGTTGTGGTAATGGTGTACAAGATGCTGATGAAACAGGGGTAGACTGTGGCGGTGCTGATTGTAATCCTTGTCCTGCTTGTCCTACTGGTTTCACAGAATTAATTAATGAAACATTTGATGGCTGTACTCAACCTGCTGGTTGGACTGTTTCTGCTACTGATGGTGGTACATCTGATATTAGTTTTGGAGCAGCTCCTGCTGATGTGCCAGGTGGTGGAACCATTAATGCTGACTTTGCAGGTTGTATTGTTACTATAGATGATGATGCTAATGATGCCATTGGTATTGGATGTGTGATTTCTCCTGTAATTGATCTTTCTGCCTATATGAATACAAGTGTAACATTTGATTGGCAAAACAATGATTTTGCTGGTACTGGAGACTTTGTAGTTGAGGTATTTGATGGTACTAACTGGGTACAAGTATTTATTGAGGAAGAAGATGCATTTGGTGTAAACGAAACCATTAACTTAGATGCGTATGCGAATCCAGATTTCCAAATTCGTTTCTGTTATGATGACGAAGGTGCATTTGCATGGGGTGCTGCATTTGATAATGTTTCTATTTGTGGTGAGCCTGCTGGTTGTCCTATGTCTGTTACAGGTAGTGTTGATACAGGTGATTTCTGTACAGGTACAGTAATTAACTTGAGTTCTTCTACTAGTAATTCTCTAGTAACTTATACTTGGACGGCTTCTTCTGGTAGTGCAGTAATTGCAGATCCTAGTGCTGCTAATACTACAGCTACCTTAACTGCTTCTGGTTTATGTGCACCAGATATGATCGAGTTCTCTTTAGAGGCTGTTTGTACAGATAGTGGTGATGTATTGGCAAGTGGTCCTGTTGGTTCTGCTAGTGTTTATCCAGAACCTCCTGCTGATCCTGCTGATCTGATCAACTATGTAGATGTTGTAGATGGTATGGTTTGTGAGCCAACAGTAACGCCTATTGCTGGTTGTGAAAATACGATTACAGTTATTCCTGCTGCTACTAATCCTCCATTCCCTGCAACACCAGGTATGAACGGTACAGCAGATTTCGACCTTCTATTCGAGCATCCAGGTGGTAGCCCTGATTGTTGTCCAGATAATAGTGGTGGTACACAAGAATTGATTGTAGATGGTAGTTTTGAAGCTGGCCCTGGTGGTGGAACTTGGACAGAAGCATCTACCAACTTTGGTACGCCTATTTGTGATGTTGGAGGTTGCGGTACTGGTACAGGTACTGGTCCTAGTTCAGGTTCTTTCTGGGCTTGGTTTGGTGG
>JAHDFT010000185.1:0-3963 GCA_020628015.1 Bacteroidota bacterium | reverse complement strand
AACTTCTTTGTTGACGATGTTTCTTTGATCGTTGAATTCCCTGCTGGTCCAGACCCATGTTTGATTACAGTAAATACTACTTATGACTGTCAAGTATTAACTTGTACAGATTTTACTTATACTTATACTATGAACCAAGGTAGTGGAGGATTATCTCCATTTGGTTACAATACTATGGATATTACATTAGTTGATGGTACAGCTCCTTATAATTACGAGTGGTCTACAACAGGTTATGTAAGAAATAGTATTTTAGGTTCTGGCGAAATCAGAATTATCTATGATGATCAAGCACAATGGTCTGTAACTATTACAGATGCCAATGGTTGTGTATTAGTTATTGACAATTACGATGGTGGTACTGATGACATGTTAGATATTACTAGCTCTGACATTACTTATGCCACTTTAGCTGGTTTATGTCAAGATGGTGAAGTAACTATTGAAGTAACAGGTGGTACAGGCTCTTATACTTATGACTGGGAAGGTCCTATCACTTGGGATGGTACTGGTCAAGGTACAAATACGATTAGCAACTTACCTATTGGTTGGTATTCTGTAGCTGTTGGCGATGGTATGGAAGAAACAATCGAATGGTTCTGGGTACAATGTGGTAGAGGAGGAACAAGAGGAAAACTAGCTGATGCTGGTATAGGTGCTTATCCTAATCCATTTGGTAATGAAACTAATATTGCATTTAGTACAGCAGTAAGTGGTAATGTGCAAGTTAGCGTCCATGCTATTGATGGTCAAGAATTAGTGAGCTTATTCAATGGTAAGGTAGAAGCTGGTGTTGAAAACACTATTCCATTCACCGCTGGACCGCTTTCTTCAGGTATTTATATCTTGAAGTTAGTAGATGCAGAAGGTAATGTGAGCTTCGATAAGCTAGTAATTAATAAATAATAATTGCTTGGGTATGTAGGTGATTTTTTAGTGCTACACTATTAAACACCTACCTACTTTGCTAACTAATAATTACTATATCTTTGAGGAATAGTAGAAAATAAAGCTGGTCAAACTGGCTTACTTTCTGCTATTCCTTATTTTTTTATATGCACTACACATTAATATTCCTATCATGAAAAAAATAGAAGTTGTTCCTTATGATCCCAATTGGGCTAGTATTTTCCAAGATTTTAAGGCAGTTTATGAACAACATTTAGGAGATAGTATTATGGCTGTTGAGCATGTCGGTAGTACCTCTGTTGAAGGACTGGCTGCCAAACCCATTATAGATATGGATTTGATTGTTGAGGATGATGATGAGCAAATGAAAAGGGTGATTGAATTGGTAGAGGCTCTGGGCTATACACATGTGGGAGATTTAGGCATTACTGGTAGAGAAGCCTTTAGATATACAGATGTTACCATTCCTAAAGATGGAAGTGGACGTACTTGGATGGCACATCATCTTTATGCTTGTCGTTCAGGTTGTGCTAGTCTATTAAATCACCTTTACCTCAGAGATTATTTACGCACGCATCCTGAAGCAGTCCAAACCTATGGACAGTTAAAACAAAGACTAGCCCAATCATTTCCTAATGATATTAATGCTTATATAGCAGGAAAAACCGATTTTATTGTTAATATTTTAGCTAAACAAGGTCTAGGAACCAGCGATTTGGATAATATTAGTAAGGTCAATAAAGGAGAAAGTTAGTAATGCAAAAAATAACCAGATCAGTAGGATTTGCATTTGATAGGCATGATTTATACTTTAAATCTCTCTACAAAACAGATTTTTCTTTTACCTTTGTTGCTATTGTGCATTCAAAATTAATCCAATGAAATCGAGTATTTTACAAACAGTAGTCGCTATATGTCTGACGAGTTTATTTTTTGCTTGCGAACCACCTCCTCCACAAGAGGTACCTGTTGTTCCTAAAAAGCAATTGGCTTATGAACTTGTCAAAAAAGATGGGATATTTGCAGAAAAATTTGATAGTAAAGAAAAAGATCAAAATCGTTATAATTACAATAATAATATTTTCGAGATTGGTAATGAATATACTTATGACTACTATCACCTAGATAAAAATGGAAAAAAACAACTTTGGGAGTCCACTAAAGGAGAAAATTATCGAGCGGATTGGAAATTTGTCCCTTATAAAGCGGATCACCCTAGAGCAATTACCCAAGTATCTTTTACCGTCATTGAAGGTTTAGAACCTTTTATTAAGTATACGCCTGATTATAACCAAACCATTGTAAAAATTAGTTACCTCAATCACGAGGGCAAACCTAAATTGAGGGAAGAAATTGGCTTGATCGAAAATGAAAAAAATCTTTGGATGCATCCCCCACGTACTAAATTTTTCAGCATACTAGAAATCAACCCTTTTCCTTTCATTCAAGCTCCTTATGAAGTAGGGACGAAATTTGAATGGTCGCTAGAGGTGAGTGAAACTTGGGGAGATAAGCGGTGGAAAACTTGGTCTGGTACCATCAATAATAAGCAGACCTATGAAATTACGGGTAAAGAGAAGGTCAAAACAGGTGTTGGAGAATTGGATTGTTTCAAAGTGGAGGCTAAGGCCAATAGTAGTATTGGGGAATCTGGTTTGGTGAGTTATTTCCATCCTGATTATGGTTTTGTGAAATTGGATTATAGTAATATTGATGGTAGTAAAACCGTTTTAGAATTGAAGAAAAAAGGACGTGCTAAGTTGGAGAAAAAGAAGAAGTAAGATCACGTCTTAATATGTCTACTACTTTTACTAGAAAACTGATCCATGAAACAACTCCTCTTTATTACTAGCTTTCTTTTACTATTTTCTAGCGTACTTGTTGCTCAAACAACAAGTACGCTACAGCAGAAAAAGTGGCAGAAGGAACTAGAACAAATTTTAGCCCATCCAACTAAGCATGTGGAGCTGGATTTACGCAATAAAAGATTAAGTGACTTACCAGATGAATTTGGTCAATTACAACAATTGAAAAAGCTCAATCTTTCTCGTAATCAATTGACGAGTATACCAGATTGTATTTATCAGCTAGAAAATTTAGAGGAGTTATATCTCAGTCACAACCAGATCAATGAAATTAGTGATGATATCTATCAACTGTCTAAAGTCAAAATACTGGATATAAGTGCTAATCCTATTGCTAGTTTATCTAGTCAAATTGGGGCTTTAGGAGATTTGGAAGTCTTAAAAATTGGCATATTTTCTCACAATCAAAAAGATTTAAGCCCATGCCCACTTCAAAGCCTTCCCAAAAGCTTTATCGCTTTAGAAAATTTACAACAACTAAGCATTATTGGTACCCAAATCAAGGACTTAAAACCCTTATCCAATCTTCCTCAATTAAAAGAATTACACTTATTGTTCAATCAAATTACTGATCTTAGTCCAATATCAACCATCAAAAGCTTGAAAAAATTGGATGTTTCTGGAAACCCAATTCAAGAAATTCCAGCTAGTATTAGTCGATTAAGCACATTAGAATGGTTCAAATTTCAAGGACATCCGCTTAGTGTAAAAAGGCTTAGTCAATTACCTACTACTTTTACCCAGTTAAAGACATTAAAATACCTTCATCTTAGTGAAACAGCACTAAAAGAATTACCTGCCAGTATTGGCACCTTATCTAATCTCGTTATTTTAACTCTAAATAATAACCTTCTTGAAAAACTACCCAATGAATTGTCAAAATTGACCGAATTACGACAAGTCAACCTAAGTAATAATGCATTCAAACATCTTCCTACTTCAATTGGGCAATTAAGTTTTCTCCAAATTCTGGATTGCTCAAATAATCAACTACAGGAACTTCCTGGATTTATTGGTCAATTGATGGATTTGCAAGAGCTTAACCTAAGTGGTAATCAAATTAAAACCATCCCATCAAGTCTCAATCTACTTCAATCCCTTCGTGTGCTTAATCTATCCTATAATGCATTAACAGCACTCATCCCAATGGATCACATGACCTCCTTGACAATTTTGGATATTGGGGGGA
>JAHDFT010000184.1:8001-9972 GCA_020628015.1 Bacteroidota bacterium | reverse complement strand
TATAGGGGTAAATTTATCAATCAAAATGGTACAATTATTTTTTGACTGTTCCATAAAAGCGTATTTTATAAATATATCGTTTACAATGCTTTGATAAAAAATGTTTGACTATTTTGACTATAAATTTCCCAAAAAGAATAAAAATACTTGTCCAATCATTCAAATAATTAAAAAATACCTATTAAATTCGTTAATCATAAAGCGGTGCTACCGCAGGTAAACTCAAAAAATCCCTTAAATAACTGCTACTTTTAACCATCCGATTACTAACCCTAACCCTTGTAAACCAGCTTATACCTAAAAGTGAATGCCATTTCTAGTAATATAGATATATGGGAGTCCAGTATGTCATAATCCTTACTAGAAGTCTGTTTTAACTATCAACAAAAAATAACTAACTCTACAGATGATGCAAAAATATGTTTTACTGAGTGCTATTTTAATCCTTATAAGCATAGGGTTTTGTAAGGCTCAATCTGAAACGAATGAAGCGATAGCTCCGCCAGACTGGAAATCACAAGTGATTTATTTTTTGATGGTTGACCGCTTTAATGATGGAGATTCAACGAATAATGCTTTTGGGGAGGAATATGACCCAACAAGTAACTTACATTATAATGGAGGGGATTTGCAAGGCGTTATTGATCAATTGGCCTACATCAAAAATCTAGGCGCAACAACCGTATGGATCAATCCACCTGTGGCGAATCAATGGTGGAATCCTTGGACGAAATCGGCAGGGTATCATGGTTATTGGGCAGAGAATTTTAAAGAGATTGACAAACATTATGGCACCATAGAAACCTATAAACAGCTTGCCAATGCCTTGCATGAGAATGATATGTATCTTATTCAGGACGTGGTTTGTAATCATACAGGAGACTTTTTTAGGCATGTCAATTCTATTGAATTGATTGATACTTTAGAAATAGTGATGCCCAATGATTCAACTGTGTTGGATAGTGTGAAAGTAGAGCAGTTAGAAGGTAAAGCAGAAAGTGAAAAACAAGCAGAGGATCAAAAGGAAGTTGAGGAAGCTGAAGAGGAGGTAACCAAGAAAGAGGGAGGAGATAAGAGAAAGAATGACAAAAAGGCTAAGACCAACAAGATCATTGAGGAAGTTAAAGAGGAGATGACCAAAGAGGAAGCAGCAGATAGGGGGGGGGATGAAAACAAAGAAAAAGTGGAAGCTTTAGAAGAAGTACAAATAAAAATTATCAAGACCAAGATAGATACCAGCTTTTTTGAACTCAATGAAGGAGCAAAGCCTGATGTCAGACCTTCTTTATATCCATTTAGTTTGAATGATGCTTATGCAGCAGAAGACCAAAAACAAGCGGTTTATCACTTCACACCAGATTTACAAGATCATAAGGATAAAAATCAAGTATTAACCCATCAACTTAGCGGTTTAGATGACCTCAATACCTCTAACCCATTGGTTCGCAATGCTTTGAAAGATGCTTATAGTTTTTGGATCAATGAAGTGGGCGTAGATGGTTTTCGATTTGATACCCCAAAGCATGTAGAACATGATTTCTGGCATGATTTCATTCATTCTAAAGATATTAATCATCCAGGAATGCAAGTATTTGCGGAGTCAATTAACCGCAAAAACTTCTTTACCTTCGGAGAAACTTGGTTTTATTCTGAACCCTTAGAAGATACAGGAGAGAAAGAAGCCTTAAGCTATCTGGGAACTAAAGAAAAGCCAGAAATGACTTCTTTCCTCAATTTCCCATTGCAACATTCTATCAATCGAGTTTTTGCAGGTGGTTATGATACCTTTGAATTGATTTACCGACTCAAAAAAATGCAAGACCTTTATGAGCATCCAGAGTTGGTACTCAATTTTATAGATAATCATGATATGAAGCGTTTCTATAGTCAAACTACAGAAAAATCGTTCCATCAAGCATTGGTCTTTTTAATGACGATTCCTGGCATTCCTGTTATCTACTATGGTACAGA
>JAHDFT010000184.1:1578-7901 GCA_020628015.1 Bacteroidota bacterium | reverse complement strand
AACACATCCTCGACACCTGTATTATTGAGCCACTTTCCGATTAATGCCCCAGAAGGCACTACATTTGAAAGCCTGTTTAGTTTGAGTGGAAAAGACAAGCCTGTTTATGTAGGAGAGGATGGAACGATTTCAACTTTAATGCGTCCTTTTGAGGCTAAGATATTGCGAAAGACTCCTGTATTGGATCGTTTGAGTAATAAGGAAAAGGAGCAGTGGTATTTGGATTTAGAAAAAATATATGATTTTGATCAAGAAAAAGGTGTATTGGCAGCTAGAGGTACCGCAGGATCGAAGATTAACAGCATTACCATCGCTGTTGACGGCATGTTAGAGCAGGCAGCCAGTAGTTTTCCAGATAATGACTTCAAATGGGATGTCAATATTCCTATTGGACAGCTTGAAAATGGGAATCACTATTTGGTAGGTTTCCAAAAGCGAAGTGATGGAAGAGTCTTTTTATCTGATATTGAACCATTTAAAATTGATTATCCGATTATAGAATTAGGAAGTCAAGTAGATGAATTAGATGATGATAAAGGGCTAGAAGGAGCGTATAACTATCCTTTGGAAGCGAATTTTGAAGGGAGAGCCGATATTAAGGAGGTAAAAGTGTATGGTATTGGACCACAATTGCAAATTCACGTTAAAATGAAGGACTCCTTAAGTACAGCATGGAATCCGCCTAATGGGTTCGATCACGTCTCTTTCCAAATCTATATTGACTTACCTGATAATCCCAATGATCCTAATGTGGCTGCATCCAGTTATAATGATGAAATCTTTAATGGGCGTTGGTTGGATTCGGGTTGTGATATAATGCCTTTACAAAATCACACACTACCTGATGGAATGAAATGGGATATCGCCACCTTCGTCAATGGTTGGAATACCACTTTTTATTCTTGCAGCTTGGCGGATGAAAATGGCTTACCTCATGCATTAGATATTGTACCTAAAATTACAACCGTCCCAGAAGAAAATAAGGTGATTATTAATATTCCTTCTAAGGTATTGGGAATGGGTAAACACTTTACCAATACACAGATTTACCTCAATACTTGGGATTATGATGGCATTAAAGAAGGCTTAAGAACTTTGGACGAAAAGGCTGGAGAGTATTCTTTCGGTGGAGGAAAAAAAGATACGCCATTGATTATGGATGATATTGACATTATTCGATTGAAATAACAATGCAATTTTTGTTTATAAAGGGTAAAATCTTATGACTACTTATTTAAGACTGTTAAATAAATGAAAAATAATCCTTAACTTAGATTTACTAGTGGCGTAGGTCATAAGTTTTTGACAATTTAGAGGATTCATTTTCGATGACCTCATCAACTTGATAGGTTGCTCCGACGGAGCTTAAGTATATCCAGCATTTATTTTCTACAAACAGCTAGGCTCCTACGAAGCGATCAGTATTCGCTCCGTAGGAGCCTAACTGTTTGTAGAAAAAACAAAAACAAGGGATAAAAGCTCCATCGGAGCGACCTGTCAAGTTTAAAATTATACTGTCAAAGATTTAGGACTTGAGCCACTAGTAAATCTAGGTGATAGATTAGAAATAGAGTTTATTTTGCCAATTTTATTTCTGTTCCATCACTTAAAAAATCAGCTTTAGATAACTGATCATATGATTGATTAGAGAAATAATTATAAATAGAGGTAAAAAATATATTTGCTGCTATTATTGTTTCTAAGAACAGCGTGAAATGATTGTTAATGATCAACATTTCACGCTGTTCTGTGTTTCCTCTAAACACTTGATCCCTTAACCCAAAAAATAAGGTAAATGAAAAAAACAAGTACATTTACTATTCCGTATTTGGTTTGTCTCATTGCATTGTTACTAATGGTAAATAGTCTATTTGCCCAAGAAGTGACCAAAGAAAAAGTGCTTAAAGGTATAGTTACTGATGGTGCAACAAATGAACCACTTGTTGGAGCAAATATTCTTGTGCCTAGTACCAGCATTGGAACAGTAACAGATATAGATGGTAAATTTGAGCTAAAAGTGCCAGAAACAGCGACCGAACTTGAATTTCGATTCATTGGTTATCAAGCACAGACCATTACCATAGGTGATAAAAGCTCCTTCGACATTAAATTATCGGCAGGGGAATTGCTTGAAGATGTCATTATTATTGGTTATGGTACCCAAAAGAAATCAGATAAAACAGGTGCCGTGGCTAGTGTCACCGCCGAAGAACTCAACAAAGGACGACTGAGTGATCCCATTCAAAGTATGCAGGGGAAAGCCGCAGGGGTGATTGTCTCCAAGCAAGGAGGTGACCCGAATGAAGGCTTCTCGGTAAATATTAGAGGTGCCGCAGGTTTGACCACAGGCACAGGCCCACTATATGTGGTCGATGGCGTGCCAGGCGTTGACCCAACCACCCTTAATCCCGATGATATCGCTTCTTTCAACGTCCTCAAAGATGCCTCCTCCACAGCTATTTATGGATCAAGAGGAGCGAATGGGGTAGTAATCATTACCACCAAAGGGGCAGGGATTAAACAAGGAGAAGAGGTCAAACAAAGTAGCGTAGAATATTCAGGCTTTGTTTCCTTCGATAATGTGGCCAGAAAACTCAATTTCCTTTCTGCTGATCAAGTTCGCAATTTCACCGCCCAAAATCCCGATTTCACCTTTATTGATGAAGGTGGAAATGTCGATTGGCAAGATGAGATTTTCAGACAGGGAATTAGCCATGCACATACTGTAGCTTTTGCAGGAGCAGACCGCAATTCGAGTTATCGAGCCTCTTTATCTTCCAATAATCTATTGGGAATTATAGAAGGATCGGGTAAAGATAGATACATCGGACGGCTCAATTTAACCCAAAAAGGATTAAATGGCCGTTTAACCCTTCAAGCCAGAATGTCGGCAACGATAGAAGAAAACGAGTACATCACTTATGGAGATGGCATTACGCCCAATAATGTACTATATCAAGCCTACCGTAGAAATCCTACCGATCCAGTATTTAATGCAGATGGAAGCTATTTTGAAACAGATAAATCCTTCCAGTACTTCAATCCTATAGCGATTATCAATGATTTCCAGAATAATCGTAAGGCCAAGCGGCTTTTGGGTAATTTTAGAGCTGATTTAGAAATTTTTAAAGGGCTAATTGGCTCAGTTAATTTTGCTTATATTAGAGATGATGATGAAAACTATTATTTTGAACCAAGTTTTACCGCCTCTAATACCACTAATGGACTAGGACGCAGAGAATATGATAATTTTGAATCCAGCCTTGTAGAATCCACCCTTAATTACAATACAAAACTCAATGAGGTACATTCGCTCAACATTATTGGTGGACATTCTTATCAAATTAATAATGAAGACGGCTTTAAAGCACAAGGAGAAAATGCTCAATCTGATCTCCTATTATCACATAATCTAGGGACTTTACTAGACCTAGAGTATGGCAGTATTTCCTCCTATGAAAAACAATCTTTATTGGCTTCCTTCTTTGGTAGAGTCGTATATGATTTTGATAAAAAATACTTCTTAACCGCTACCATTAGAAGAGATGGTTCTTCTAAATTTGGAAGTAATAATGAATGGGGTTGGTTTCCGTCGGCATCCGCTGGTTGGAACCTCAAAAGAGAGGCTTTCTTAGCTGATAATCCTTTAATTTCTCAATTGAAACTGAGGGTGGGCTATGGTATTACTGGAAATCAAGAAATTGATCCCTATTTAGATAATGTTTATTTCATACCAACAGGTACTACCATTGATCCAGAAACGGGTGATCCTGTGATTTCCTTTGGTAATGATGGTGATATTAATGCCAATCCAGACTTAAAATGGGAGGAAAATGCAGAATTGAACTTAGGCTTAGACTTTGGTTTATTTAAAGATAAAATATCAGGTTCGATAGAATTTTACCAAAAAAGAACCTATGACCTGATTTATAAATATGAATTGCCTGTTCCACCAAATAAAAACCGATTTATTTATGCCAATGCTGGAGAAATCAAAAATACAGGACTAGAAGCGACCATTCAAGCCTATTTGGTGGATAAGAGCAATCTGAATTGGAAAAGTATTCTAACTTTTGCGACCAATAGCCAAGAAACGGTAAGGTTATCTAATGACCTATATGATTTAGATGAAATCAGAACGCTTTTTGTCTCTGGTAGAGGCTTAGTAGGCGGAGAAAACTGGACGCAAATTATACAACCAGGCTTAGAAATTGGTACTTTCTATATGCCAGAATATGCAGGCTTATCAGAAGATGGTAAATTTCTATTTCACACCGCAGCAGGTGGAGTTAGTAGAGATTTAGAAAAAGCAGAAAGACGAGTAGTAGGCAGCGCACAACCTGATTTTACCCTAGGTTGGTCTAATTACCTCACCCTCGGTAAATCACTAGACCTCAGCTTTGCCCTACGTTCGGTCATTGGTCATGATATTTTGAATGTAACCAGAATGGTATTCAGCAATCCAGCAGATTTACCAACGCTAAATGTATTAGAGGAAGCATTAGAAGAATTCGACAGAGGATTAACCAGCGCACCTGTAGTGAGTAGTTATTATTTAGAAAAGGGAGACTTCTTGAAATTAGATAACTTTTCTATTGGCTATAATTTCAATAATAAAAATAGCCTGATATTTAAGAATCTACGCTTATACCTGACAGGAACAAATCTATTTGTATTGACCAATTACACAGGAGTTGATCCTGAACTCAACTATGGTGGTTTCGAGTTTGGATTGGATCAATATGATGTCTACCCAAAGACAAGAAGTTTTACCGTCGGTGTCAATGCTACTTTTTAATTCATCACCTAGACAAATAATAATAAATCCATGAAAAGAATAAGCATAATTGCTACCTTCATTTGTTGTTTATTTACATTTGCTTGCACAGATTTAGATGAAAAAGTCTTAGATCGCTTACCAGAAAATGATTTTCCTGAAAATGACAAGCAAGCTGCATTGCGAACAGTCCCCACCTATCAGGAGTTGGCTGATTTAATTGATGATGCTGGTTGGTGGTTCTGGGTGCAGGGGATTACAGGTAATGAAGTCGTTTTCCCAGTTCGCCTAACCGACTGGGTAGATGGCGGAAAGTGGAAAGTATTGTATCAACACACTTGGGACAATAATACAGAAGCGATCAATCGAATGTGGTCGCATATGTACGATGGGGTAGTGGAGGCCAATAGAGCTATTGATGAATTAGCTCCTTTTGAAGCAGAAGAAGCAGCACAAATTACCCTAGCCAAACTAAAAGTATTAAGGGCTTTTTATTATTATCTATTGATTGATAATTATGGGGATGTGCCTTATGTTACCAATTTCTTTGAAGCAGAAGCACAACCGACCAAAAACTGTCGGGGAGATATTTGTAATGCAATTATTACAGAAGTAGAAGCAGTGTTGGATAAATTGCCAGCAAATTCTAATAACTTTGCCGTATCTAAAGGAATGGCTTATGCTTTATTAGCCAAATTATACCTCAATGCTGAAGTGTATACAGGTGTCCCACAATGGGAAAAGGCGGAAGCTTATTGTGATAGCATTATTAATAGTGGTTTATATGCTTTAGAAGGGCATCCCCTACAACCTTTTGTCACCAATAATGAAAGCTCCATAGAAAATATATTCACCATTCCTTTTGATGAAAACAATCTACAAGGTTTTCGCTTACATATGCGAACCTTGCATTATCTAAGTAACCAAACCTATGATATGGCGGTAGGCCCTTGGAATGGTTGTGCTGCTGTAGAGGAGCATTATAATCTTTATGAAACGGATGATTTGAGAAGAGAGGGTTTTATTGTTGGGCTACAAAAAACAAGTGGCGGACAAACCCTTTTTGATGAAACAGCAGAGACAGACCTTATCATTGATCCTTTTATCCCTGCCTTAGAAATGGATGCCTCCTATGAGTTTGCAGAAATCCGACTGTCAGGAGCAAGGATTGCCAAGTATGAAATTGCGAAAGGATCAGATGAGAATCTGAGCAATGATTTCCCTTTATTTAGATATGCAGACATATTGTTGATGAAGGCAGAGGCTATGATCCGACAAGGGAAGAATGGGGATCAATATGTCAATCAGGTAAGAGGGCGTGCTGGAGTTAGTGCTTGGTCGAGTACTACCCTAGATCAAATCCTAGAAGAAAGAGGAAGAGAAATGTTCTGTGAAGGACATCGCCGACAAGATTTGATTCGATTTGGTCGATTTTTAGAGGCACGTTGGGAAAAAGAAGTCTCTACACCTGATCGCAGAATCTTCCCAATTCCACAATGGGCAATTGATGCCAATCCGAATTTAGGAACAGAGGGATGCAATTAAA
>JAHDFT010000184.1:0-1478 GCA_020628015.1 Bacteroidota bacterium | reverse complement strand
ACACAAACGTAAGAACAAGGCATGCCTTGTCTCCACCCACCTACACATGCCTTGTCCTTACATTCATATTTTTAATCAAAAAAACCAAATACTAAACTCAATGAAAAAGACATTCTTTTATCATTTCAAATTGGCATCTTTAATGCTTGCCCTATTCAGTATGGTCTTTATGACCTCTTGTGATCCAGACGACGACGATGATGATGATCCGACAACACTAGTTGAGGATGGTTTATACATCAAAGGAGACGCAGTAGCTTATGATGATTTCAGCATCAAAGCAGCTTTACAAAAGACAAGAAACGAAGTACTACAAGAAGATCGTTCTGATTTATTAGAAATTTACATTGCGGTTAAAGGTACAGGTGGATTCAACCTTGTAGACGTAGCAGGAGAAACACAGACTACTTATGGACCAAGTTCCGACTTTGGAAACGTAGACGGAACAGAAAGAGACCAACCAAAAATCACCTACCAAAGAGGTACGGCAGAAGAGACAGAATCAACTTTCTCTGTGCCTAGCGATGGTTTGTATCATGTAGTAATGGATAAAGAATTAAAAACGGTTGCCATTATTCCTGTTGAGTACTGGGGAATTATTGGTGGCGCAACACCAAATGGTTGGTCAGACGATACTAGAATGGAATCTATGGGCTTTGATATGACCTCTATGACTTTCAAAGCAGAACAAGTACCATTAACATTAGGGGATTTCAAATTCCGTTACTCTGGTGGCTGGAAAGTAGAGATTGACACAACTTATGACTTAGGCGATGGCAATACAGGAATCAAAGTGAATGCAAACTATGGTGGTGCGGTAGATGCATTAGTACCTGGTGGTGACAATATCACCAATTCAGAAAGCGGTTTCTACGATGTCATGATGGTTTGGACAGACGGCGAAGGCTACGCAGCAACCATGACCAGAACAGGTGATTTACCAAGCAAAGACTGGTCTGACATCGAATTAGGCTTAGTAGGTGATGGTTTAGTCTTCGATGGAGCAAAACACAACTGGGATAATACAGCAATGTTAAAAACACCAGCCGTTAATGGTTCGGTATTCACTTGGGACTTTGAGAATATCACCGTAGCAACAGACGGCGGTGGCTTCAAAATCCGTCAAGGCAACGACTGGAGTAATGCCATTATCGGCTTCAACGATGTTGTCCTCTTAGGCGACGGTGCTGATGATTTTGAAACCAATGGTGATGGTAACTTTGTACCACTTGTAGATGGAGCAAGTTATAGTCTTTCCTTACAAATTGATGGCTCTACGGAGGCACAGAATTTAACGATTACGAAGTTGTAATAGCTTTGGTTTTATACTTTATTATTTGTGAGGGCAGATTTTATTTCTGCCCTTGCAGATGATGTTTTGTAAAGGTTTGTTTCCCACCTTTTTAACCTTGATTAATTAGGATTATCTTGATTTCCTTGATTATATTCGTTCATTTAATTTCTTGTCACACCCACCA
>JAHDFT010000183.1 GCA_020628015.1 Bacteroidota bacterium | reverse complement strand
TAAAAGATAGTTATATCAAAAATATTCCATTCCACCCCCAATTATTTTAGAACTATTTTTTTTCTGTATTCATATCTAACAAAACAAAACAATTAATACAATATGAAATACCTCATATCTAGCTTTTCACTTTTTCTACTAATCATTTTTTTGAGTGCTTGTCAAGACGAACCTTTGCCAAAACTGGGAGAAATGAAAGAAACTTTTTCTTTTGTCAATCAGGATAGTCAGGTAGTGAATAATGCGACGGTTAAAGATAAAATCTATGTAGCAGACTTCTTTTTTACCTCTTGTCCTACCATTTGCCCCAAAATGAAAGCCGAAATGTTGCGGGTTTATCAAGCATTTGAGGGAGATCCAGAATTATTGCTCTTGTCACATTCCATTGACCCCAAACACGATACAGTAGCCGTTTTGCAAAAATATGCTGAAAAATTAGGGGTTTCGAGCAAAAACTGGCATTTAATGACTGGTGACAAGGAATTTACTTATGATTTAGCAAGGTCTTACATGATTTCGGCACTAGAAGATCCCACCGCACCTGGTGGAATTGTACATAGTGGCGCATTTATTTTAATGGATAAACAGCAACAAATCAGAGGGATGTTTGATGGAACAAATTCAGGAGAGGTAGATCAATTGATAAAAGCCATTAAAAAATTAAAAAATGAAGGCTAATTTGATGAAAATACGGTTTTTGATTGGTATTTTGGTTATATTTTTGGGGATTCAACTATGGGGAAGTTGTGCAGAAGAAGTGCCTTCTAAAGGAGAACAGCTTTATATGGCTTATTGTGCGAATTGTCATGGTAAACAGGGGGAAGGTCTAGCAGCTCTCATTCCTCCACTAGCCAAAGCCGATTACCTCATCCAACATGCCGAAGAATTACCTTGTATGATTCGATATGGGATGAGCGGACCGATTACAGTTAATGGCAAGGAATACAATCAACCGATGTTACCCCTCAAACAGATGACGGTGGAGGAAATTTATGAGGTAAGTAATTATGTCTTAAATAGTTGGGGAAACGAATACCGAAAACTGTATCAACAAGAAATAGAGCTTTATTTAAAAAGATGTGCAGAAAAGTCATCTGATAAGTAATAAAAAAAAATATAAACATGAAAAATACCATCCTACTCATTACAATTATTTTATCATTGCTAATTGGATTAACAGTCTCTTGCACGACCAATCCAAAATCAGGCGAACAAAATGAACAAGCTATGTCTACAGTTGAAACTTTAAAGGCAGATGTCATGCGAGTACATGATGAATCAATGGCCAAGATGGACAGAATTCAGTATTTAAAGAAGCGAGTCAAAGAAATGGTAGAAGCGGTAAGTACTGTTGAATTAGTAGCGGAGGAAGCTAAAGAAAGCTCTATACAAGTATTAAAGGATCTTAACGATGCCGATGATGGCATGATGGAGTGGATGAGAGCGTATAAAGATCCTACTGAAGCTGGCTTAAGTGAAGAAGAAGCTATGAAATATTTGGAAGGGGAAAAGAAAAAAATAGATGAGGTGGCTGCTTTAATTTACCAATCCATCAAAGGAGGAGATGATTTTCTAGGAACTTATGGCGTATTTAGACCATAGGCATTCACCAGCTCATCTCCTACTAGCTATGCATAAACTAAGTAACAGCTAAAAAATAACTCCAACATCTTGTTGTTTAATTTGCAGCTATACTTCGTTAAAAAGCCTCACCGATGCTCGCATCGCCTACGTTTTTTGCCTTGCCTAGCTACAAATTAACCTAACAAAGATGTCCAATTTATTTTTTGCTTGTTACTAACTAACCTTATTTCCTATTTTTTTCAAGTATAAAAACGTGCGTAAAAAATCCGAATTTCGACTATTTGATTTTTTCTATCATCAAAGAGACAAAAACCCATTACCCAAATCTGTTGGTGGCAAAGTAGACGGCAAATGGGTATACTATTCTACAGAAGAGGTGATTCAACTATCCCTCCAACTAGCCTCTGGTTTATATAGGCTAGGACTGAAGCCAGGAGATAAAATAGCGATTGTCACCTATGAAAATCGCCCCGAATGGATGATTACAGATCTAGCTCTCCTACAAGCTGGATTTGTTAGTATTCCTGTATATCCAACCATTAGCCCAGCAGAATATCAGTATATTTTTGAGGAAGCAGAGGTCAAATGTTGTTTTGTGGGATCAGGAGATTTAGCTACTAAAGTACAAAAAGCACAAAAGCAACTTCCTTTATTGCAACATATTTTCGCTTTTGATGAAGGAAGTGCAGCTCCTTTTTGGAAGACCGTTATGAACAATCAACGAGTAGAGGAGGTCGTAGATGTACGAGAAGGCATTCAACCTGAAAGTTTGGCAACAATTATCTATACTTCTGGTACGACTGGAAAGCCTAAAGGAGTCATGTTATCTCATCGCAATATTGCAAGTGCCATTTTTGCGGTCGAAGAGCATATTCCTAATTTTACCGCCAAACCTGTATTATGTTTCCTCCCACTTTGCCACGTTTTTGAACGAGCGATTCTTTATAATTTCCATTATTATGGAGCAGAAATCCATTTTACAGGTTTAGATGATTTGTTGAATGATTTTGAGACAGTCAAACCCTACTTTTTTACTGCTGTACCTCGTTTACTAGAAAAAGTCTACGAAAGGATTTACCAAAAAGGCTTAGAGTTGTCCAGTACTCGCCAAAAAGTCTTTTTCTGGGCTTTAGGTTTAACCGAAGATTTTGAATACGGCAAACAATATCCCTTCAAAAAGCGATTCCAACGAGCTTTGGCAGATCGACTGGTTTTTAGAAAAATCCGAGCGAGATTGGGTGGGCGATTAATTGCCATTGTAACAGGTTCGGCACCTTGTAACCACCAAATCCTACGTTTTTTCTCTGCCGCAGGCATTCCAGTAAGAGAAGGCTATGGATTGACAGAAACCTCTCCCTTCCTTAGTTGCAATCACCTCGAAGAATCAGGTGCTATGATTGGGACAGTAGGCCCAGTCATTAGAGGTGTGGATGTGCGAATTGATGCGAGTGAAGGGGACTATAATGAAGGAGAAGGAGAGGTGTTGGTACGTGGGGCAAATGTAATGATGGGCTATTACAAGAAACCAACGGAAACGGCTGCCGCTTTTAAGGAAATTAGTGGTCAAAAATGGTTGAGAACAGGGGATGTGGGTAAAATGATTGCAGGGAAAAATAATCTACGTTTTCTACAAATCACCGACCGCATCAAACAACTGCTCAAAACCTCTGGGGGGAAATATGTTGCTCCTGCACCGATTGAAAATAAGTTAAAATCCTCCTTCTTAATCGAACATGCAATGGTTGTTGGGGAAGGACGTAAATTTGTGAGTGGCTTGATTGTACCAGCAGAGGAAGGGGTGCAGAATTGGTGTAAAAATAATGGCGTTGCTTGGACGAGTATGAAGGATTTGGTTAAAAATCAAGCTTTGCGAAAGGCTTTTCAGGAAGTAGTAGATAAAGTCAATGAGGAATTGGGACAAGTAGAGAAACTGAAGAAGTTTTTTCTTATTCCTGATGAGTGGGAGCCACAGAAAGCAGATGGCAGTCCACCAGAGCTAACCCCAACAATGAAATTAAAAAGACAAGTGGTGTTGAAAAAATATTTTCGAGAAGTGGAACAAATTTATAAAATTTAGGGATAGAGAATAAGAGGGAGATAGAATTTAGGAGGAAAATGATATTGTGATATTGATATCCTATAAGATAATATTGTAGTCTACGTCGAGACGTATTTCAATACGTCTCCACATTATCCCTAAAATTTGATTTTTCCCAAAAAAGTATTATAAATTTTATAAATCCACTATTTTTCAAAAAAAACAACACCATGCCAACACGCAAACCCGCCCGACTATTCATCTTAAATGATGCTAAAGATCATCCTTATTTAGAAGCCCTAGACCGACAATTGGCTATTTTGCAAACAAATGGAGCCATTGAAAGCTGGAATAAGGGAGACATCCATCCTGGACAAGTCATCAAGGATGTAGTAGACCATCAGCTCAAATTTGCCGATATTGTACTATTATTGGTCAGTAGTGATTTTCTAGCCTCAAAAGAATGTCACAAGATCAAAGTCAAAGCCGCAGAAATGGAGAAAATTCTAATTCCCATTTTATTGCGTCCTTGTTTGTATGAATATGATGAGGTGATTCAAAAAGTATCTGTTTACCCAATAGAGAGTGGGGCAACAAAGGCAGTAAGTACTTGGGATAATCAGGATGAAGCCTTGACAATGGTTGTTCGAGGAATTATGGAAGGAGTTAAGAAATTCAATAATCTGAAACGCATTTTATTTTTATCCTCTGATCCAAAGAATGTTACCAAATTAGATGTTACCAAAGAAAAGGAACGCATCAAAAATGCACTAGGAGAAGCCTATCATAAATATGATTTCTACTTCGATGTACTAGAACACACAACGATTAACTCGCTTATCTATAAGCTATTAAATCTGCATCACCACCCCTACATCATTCATTTTTCAGGCCATGGTTCTAAGGAAAAAGGACTCGTATTTGAGAATGAATCAGGCAATTATCAATTAGTAGAAGGTAAACCCCTTGCTGAATTATTTGAACATGTTGCTAGGAAAACAGAATGTGTAATTTTGAATGCTTGTCATTCCAAAGTACAAGGCAAGGAAATGATTCAATACATGAATTATGCGGTTGGCATGAATGATCGTATTAAGGATTCAGCGGCCATCCAGTTTTCTACCTCTTTTTATATGGCTCTAGGTTCAGGCAAAACCATTCCAGAGGCTTTTGATATTGGGAAAGTAGGTGTAGATTTAGGCGATAAAGGTAAAGAGCATGAGGTATTAGAACTGTTGGAGAAAGGGTGATTTGTGTAAATATGTTTTGTTAAAATGCCTTGTTCGGAACTATCTTTAGTCTTAGCAAGTTCAATTGATGAATCACAACTAATCGCATAGCTTATTCGAGCTATGCGATTGTATTTTTAGCTATCATCCATTTGAATTGATCTAACAAAACAAGTTACACACAAAACTTCTATCTCATGGCCAATCGTCAAAAACGCAGAGACATAGCCGTTCAACAGCAAAGAAAAGAACAAGCATTCCGCAATGCCATTCGTTCTAGTAAGCGAATGAAGAAAATTAGTAAGAGTCCTCGAAAGGTATTACAAGCCATTTGGGATGGGAGTTTGAGAGCCAATGAGATCCCACCAAATTCTGGATATAGACAATTATATCAAATCCTTAAACAAGGACAACGATCTGAACGCCTTAAATTTTATCAATTTTTTGAATCAATTGTTTCATTAGGCGGTGGACGTTTATTTGCTGTAAATTTTGGAGTAAGAGTATTGGCTACCATTTATGGTTTTAGACAACAATGGATTCGACCATTACATAGCTGCGCTTTAGCCAAACGAAAAGATCCCTATAAAGTATTGTCTTCTTTACTCAATCACCTCTTTGTTCGCTACGAAATGCCTAATTTTATGGATAAAGTCTGGGAAACAGGCAATGAGATTTATATCGACTGGTATTTGCACATCGGATCAGGACAAAACCTACGTACAGCAAGAGATTTGCCGATGAAGGTCAGCAAAAAAATGGCCTTTTATTTTATGCAAGCTCCTAGTTCTTATACCATTTATCAAGCATTGCGCTGGTCGCAGGTTCGAGCAGCAGGGGGAGACCATCGTTTGGCACAAACCATCGCTGATTCTTATCTAGGAGAGAAAATTGAGGGTTTGGATTTTTGGCAGTCGGTTATTGATTTCTTTGTACGACACCAAGAAGAAGTCGATTTTGTACAAGTCGGGCCAATCATTGACTATATCCTCAGTCGTCGCTTTCTCAATCGCCGTTGGGAAGATGAAGTTTTACCACCAGAGCAGCCCAATTTCAGCATGAAAGGTCGAAAACTGGCTTCAATTATGCGAGATATGGATCGCTGGCATCGAGACATGGCTGCTGAACCACTTCGTTATCAATACATTGATGACCGAGTAGATATGCAGCATATCGCCCAATTGGAAGCAGAAAATGCCGATAATATCCAAGCGTTCTGGAATAAAAATAAAGACTGGTGGAAGAATTTCAACAAAAAATGGCCTTCTTTCGGTGTGCGTGTCTTCGACTATGTGGAGGGAGCTGGTCAAGGACAAAAGAAATACACCATTCGTCATCTCAAAAATGCCCAACAATTGATCGAGGAGGGAACTGCGATGCAACATTGCGTAGCTTCTTATGCTTATCGTTGTGAAACAGGAATTTCTGCTATCTTTTCTCTAGAGGTTAAAGTGGAAAAGGAAAAACAACGATTGGCTACGATTGAATTGAACTCTCTGAAAAAAGTCGTTCAAGCAAGAGGGAAACGCAATGCGGTGATTTCTCCTACAGCTAGTCGGGTGATTTTTGTTTGGGCGAAACAGAATGGGATTTATTATGCGGTGTGATGGAAAAGGGAGGTATTTTATAAAAACTGTTATTTGGGTATCGTTCTACTGAAGGATCAAAACTAGGATACATAACCGCATATAATAAGGAAAGTAAGGAAAACTACCTACTTGTTTTTTCTTTTGGAGAAGTACAACCTACATTATATCAACTCTTTTTAGAGGGTGTATGGAGCTATTAACACATACAAGAATAATGTAGTTGGTATTAGGAACAATCAAAAAATAAGTGTGCAAATAAAAAAGCGTTAGAGAATTAGTTTCCCTAACGCTTTTTTTATTTAAAATATCTTGTTTACCGCATCACCACAAACTGCCTCATCATCACCCCATAAGCCGTTTCCAAGCGTACATAATAAACCCCCATCAATAAATTATTGACATCCAGCTCGACCCGTCTCAACATGGTTGACCTTTGTAAAATCCGATTACCCGCCACATCATAAATCTCAATAGATTGAATCGTTGTCGGACTTTCAACCACTAATTTATCTTGGACATTTGTGGGATAAACCAGCACATTTTCATCAAAGAAAACCTCCTCATCCGCTAAGATAGATTGCTCCACATTATCCGCAATCACTTCGATAACTCTTTCCAGTTCATCAATTGCCAAAATACTTTTGAATGCAAAGCGTATCGTGGGAATGTCTTTTCCTAATATCTGATCATCCATAATAAAGTCAGAAGTAGCGATTTTACCATAACCAAAGGTCGGTTGTTGGTCGATTCTACTAATAGCCACATCTATTTGTCCATTTTCTTCATCTACATAGTAAAAGCCCATTAAATCAACGCCTAAAGTACCCATCCAAGACTCAGTAAAATCAATAAGTAGCGTGCCAGATTCAACAAGCATAGGATCATATTCGATGGTGAAAGCGATGCCGTAGATGGAATCTACAGGATTTTCGAGTGTACCAAGGGTGATCGGTAAAGAGACTGCATCTCCTGGTGCATAATCATCAGGATCTAAGCTCATGGAGATTTGTACCGCTTCTTCTGCTGCTTCTGTTTTTCCAAGATTAGTATGTTGAAAACGGTAATTACTACTAATGACATTCAAATCCATGCTTTCCACTAATCCATTTCCATCACAATCTGCATGTTTTTGGTTAGTTGTACCATCAGCAAAAAAGTTTTGCCAGTCAGCGGCCATATAGCCATGCCAATCACTGCTACTAGAAGGGCGAGCAGGACCTGTACGATTATAGGCCAATCCAACCGGCAAAACATCCCAGTTATTCACCATACCATCTCGATTAGTGTCTCCTGGATAAACAACATCAACATTACAACCAGGAAAGACACTATTTTCGTAAATAGCTTCATTATTTTTAGTAAAGAGACAGAGTATAGGAATGCTGTTATCTGTGCTGTTACACTCGGCAGAGTAAAAAAGTCCTTGTGGGGAACCAATACCACTAATCCAGTAGAAGGGATCAAGGCTAAGGTCTATTTGCCCATTATCATCAAGGTAGGTAAGCGTCCAAAGGAAGTGATCTTGTCCATTAATGGTGCTAATGCTGCGATCTGTGACCTTACAAGTTTTGGTGCCACAGTCTAGGCTATAAATCTCTAATTCTTCGTCAATATGAGCATTGAAATTATATAGTAAAGCTTCAGAGCTACTTGCATTTTCTTTAAAGTAAATCTCATTATTTTCTTCTCTCAAATAACCTACAACCTGATCACCCTCATACAATTGATAATAAGTGATTCCTTCTATAATATCAGTACTACCGTCAAGCTCATAAGTAGTGCTATTGACCAAGCTATCTGGTTGATTTCCATTGGCAGGAACAATACGGCTATTGGTCCAAGCCATATCAGGAGTTAAATAAGGTTGGCTATTGAATACAGTATATTCACAAGTAGGCGTAATCCCTGTTTCAATGCGTCCTATATCTGTTCGTTCATAACAGCGTAAGTCACCTAGGCGGTAATTGTGATTGCTGGCATCAAAGCAATCTAGGTCTTCCATTAAAGGGTGAGCAATAAAGCCTTTGAGGGGACCAAGACCATAGAAAATAGTGTCCATTTGACTATCATCAGCGATATAGGCGAGTGAATGACCAAATCGGTCTTTATGGTATTTGCGATTATAACGAGTAGGGTTATTATTGCTACAATTATTAGACTGTAGAGCAGGAGGAGGGGAATTAGCAATCACATCTTCAGGAAAAACATATAAAGGAACAAAATTATTATCTTCAGGTTGGTAGATGTAGAGTACTTGATCTTGGTCGTAAATGTAAAAGTCCTTTCCAAAATAGCTTTCCATCCAAGTATTTAAAGGGCTTTCAAGGTGCAATTTACGACAGGCTTGACCATTAATAGTTGTATCTTTAATGACCTCAACAGTTGCATAATCACCTGTAAAATAGCCTGCCATATCTTCTATAGAATAGTGCCATTTAGTGCCTACAGGAGCGAAATCTCTGTAAGTAGCTACATCAAAATCACAAGCCTTTTCTTCAAATTGAATTAAGCCAATTTCAGGGTCTTCGTAGCAACGGAGGTCGGCAAATTCATAAAGTGGCGTACCAGTAGATTTCACACAATTGTATACTAGTGGATCATAAAATGGAGCTATATTGTATATCGCACCAATCCTAGAATATATGGAACGAGTAGGTAAAGTAGGAAAGTCAGGGTTGATATTATCCATATAGGTTAAAGTTATTCCGTTAATAACAGTGTCTTTTTTAATATTAGGTGTATAATATTCAACCCATTGATTTTCATACGGAGTACCTTCGTAGCAAATGTCTAATACAATTTCTGTAGTTTGTCCAACATCAACACCATAATCATAAACCAATAAAACACTATCTAGAACGGAGTTGTACCAGTAAACTTGATCATAATCACCATATAAAAAAACACGATATCCAAGTGCTGGGGTGATGAGATCAAAATCCCCTTCTATAATTCTAAAGGTTTTGTCTTTAAATGTGGTATCTCCTACAGCTTCAAAGACTAAAGGAGTTTCAGCAAGATGGTCGAGGTAACTTGTTCTTCCAAAATGCCAAGTTGCGCCAATTGGTGGAAGATGCTTGTCTTGCTGGGCCATTGTTGTCAAAACAGAAAAAAGCGTTAGTGCCATCGTAAAGGCAGCAATAATAGATCGTTTGTTGAGAAAATTAGTGAACAACATAAGTTTGGATTTGTAAAATGCAATCGGTCGAATAGATGGTCTAAAAAATGGTTGATCATTATTTTAGAATTTGGGTGAATGGAGTTTATTTATTAAATGACTCCTAACCAGCTCTTTTTTCCCGATAAGTAACGAGTGAAAAATAAGTTCCCGATTTTGATTAGGGAAATTTGACCCTAGACAAGGCAAAAAACGCAGGCAATGCAGTGCCTTGGCGAGGCTTTTTAACGCAGTATAGGGTCAAATTTATCCATCAAAATGAGGAAATTATTTTTTGACTGTTACTAAGTAATAGTGAAAAATATTTTTTCATAAAAAAATGATGCACAGAAAGTAATTAATCATTTTTTCATCATCGT
>JAHDFT010000182.1 GCA_020628015.1 Bacteroidota bacterium | reverse complement strand
CTTACCCATTGACGGGAGAAGGAGAGGGGCAATTGATTATTAATGCCCAAACCTTGCGCCTAAATACTGGAAATTATTTTTACAGTTTATGGCTTGATGGCGAAAAAATAGCCACGAAGCAAATGATTTTGGTTGATTAATTCAATCGTATCGTAGGGACAAGGCATACCTTGTCCTATACGCAACGGAAGATTTTGGTCAATTGGTGATTAATTGTATTGTTTTCGTAGGGACAAGGCATCGTATAATGAAGGACAAGGGATGCCTTGTCCCTACGTTGGTTTTAAATACCACAAAATGATCTTCCCGAAATGATTTCCCCAATATTTTTCCCCATTATTTTCCCTTGTGTCCAAAAATATACCTCCTGTAAACCTAATTGCTGCGTACCAGATCTTTGTACATCCCATAATTCACCAAAATCTTTTTCCATATTTTGAAAAATGGCTTTTGCTTTTATCGGTTCATAAGCCTTCAATAATTGTCGAAAATACTGAATCATTTTGGATTCAAAATCGAAGAAATGTTGATGGTGCTTGAGGTATTTATAAGCAGTTTTTATAGCATTATCTAGGTCATTATTTTGTTCATAATCAATAATTAATCGCCACAAACGAGCCGCATTTTGAATATCTTTTCGTTCAGGAATTCGTTGAAAATTCAAAATTCTAATTAACCAAGTTTCCGCTTCTGACCATTTTTCAAAAAAACAATAAAAGACCATAATATTGTAGTAAAAAGCCAATTGACGACGTTCAGGCATAAAGGAAACTAAGTTATCCCATTGCTGTTCCAATTCCTGAATCAATACAATTCCTTTCTCCCAATTGACTGTTCCTAGTGCGTGTAACATACCATAAGAATAAACATTACACAATAACTTTTGGTCTTTTTTATCCTCATTTTTAGTCGCATTTATACTACGAATCAAATTCACTAAAGGCGGAATAATAGACAATTGACTATTAGCATAAGCCATTTCAATTTTAAGACAAAGCACCTGCTGATACCAATGGCTATTTTGAGATCGGAAAGTTTTATTATTTTCAAATAAATCCACCAATTGACAAACATAATCAAAGGCCTTGGGAGGATTTTTTTGGTAGCGATAATTCAAGCATTGGATATAGTAATAATTGGCCTTCGCTCCATTAGATAATAGAGTTGGTGTAGCGGCTAATAAAGGTGTATCCAGCAATTCTTGAAATGCCTGACGATTTTCCTCCTTTTGCAAGCGAATATCCTTAGCCCGAATGAGATTCAATTGCTCCTTTAAATTCTCATAATCCAATTGATTCTCCAATTGTGCTTTGACCTCTTTTTCCCTTTCAATCCACTTCTTATACAAGCCAATCACCGCTTTTCCCCCTTCCTCCTTCACCAAACGCTTTTGCCACCGAATTACCTGCAATAAAGCATTAAAATCCTCCAATTGATCCGCCAATTTATGTATTTGGCGTAGGCGTTTTTTCAATTCCCCTAGTAATTTCCGCTCCCACAAATGAGGCAATTGCCCTAGTAACCAATTCAATTCCAATGGGGGTTCTTTTCTAGCGTAACTCACCTGTAGGCTATCCAATATTTTGTCGGTCAAAAAGCTCTGATTATCTGCATTATAGCCTTTTTTGCGAATGTTTTCTTCATCGGTATTGGGCTTTTTATTAATGAGGTCAAAGAGTCCCAAATATTTGGGTGGCTTCCGCTTGCCCATTTTAGCATAAGTATTGAAATAGCGTTTTTCGCTTGTGGAAAGGGATTGTATGAGTTGGTGGAGGTGCATGAGTTTTTTTGTTGTGGATTAGTAGAGTGTATTGATTTTTGTTGAACCTAATTTGTAAAATACGAAATGATATAATTATAAACTATAAAGTTTTTGTTTTTTTAATGGGAATGAGTTTTTGGAATGTATAACGTATTGTTTATAAGTTTTTTGTAGTGATTAGTAAATAATGTTGTTGATTTTAATGTAGTGTAGGATTGCGAATTTTTGATTTTTGGTTTTTGTGTCTTAGTAAAGCTTTTTCGATCATTGTAATATGGAATTAAGGATAGTAAGTAGATATGACTTGTGTCTTGTTTTTTGATAGCTAATCAGTTTAGTAAGGTAATCTCTGATTTTACTAATGTGAGTTTAGTTAGCGTTTTTCGTATTGTAAACAAAGAATAAAGTGGAAATAAAAAGTAATGATTATAGAATAGTAAAGAAAACTATTAAAATTAAAATCAAATATTTAGACCAATAAAAATAAAATTTATGGGTGTATGGTGAGAAGTGTTAGTGCAAGTTTAATGTGTGTAATAGATGTTATTTAATCTTATGTATCTGGCTGGAAAGAGTAACAGCTTTTACAACAAAGTATACACATATTTTTTGCTATACACCCTTTCACGTTGTTAAAATATTAACTATGACAAATGTAAAAAGGTACCCTTCAATCGTTTTCCTTTGGAGTATTTTAGGAGGACTATTTTTTAATGTAGACAATATTCATGCACAGATCGGAAATACATCCTATGGTACAGGAGCAGGTGAGAGTCTTACTACTGGTGACTACAATGTCATGGTAGGAGATGATGCAGGAACGAATACAACTACTGGAAGAAGTAATGTTTTCATTGGTTATGATGCAGGAGAAGATAATGTAACAGGAGGTGGAAATGTCTTTATTGGTGGTCATAATGGGAGAAGTAATACAAGTGGAAATAATAATGTGTTTGTAGGTATGCTTACTGGTGCTTCGAATACAAGTGGAGGTGAAAATGTATTTATTGGTTATCGTAATGGAGAACAAAATACTACAGGTAGACTTAATGTATTTACTGGAGGTGAGTCAGGTTCTAGAAATACTACAGGATATAGCAATACTTTTAATGGTTATCGTTCAGGTTTTTATAATACCACAGGCTATAGAAATGTCTTTAGTGGTAGTAATGCAGGCTATAATAATACTATTGGGACAGAAAATGTTTTTTTGGGTTCTTCTGCTGGTTCGAGTAATGACTCAGGTTATAGAAATGTATTTAGTGGAAGCTATGCTGGTTATTCTAATAGTACAGGAAGTACTAATGTATTTAGTGGGAGTTATTCAGGGTATGACAATACCACAGGAGGCAATAATGTATTTGATGGTTATCAATCAGGCTATAATAATACTATAGGCAATAATAATGTATTTGATGGTTACCAAGCAGGTTATATCAATACTACAGGAGCAAATAATGTATTTAGTGGTTATAAAGCAGGTTTTAGAAACGAGACAGGATTGGATAATGTTTATAGTGGTTATGAAGCAGGTTATGATAATATTGCTGGTATTTCCAATGTTTTTGTTGGTTGCCGAGCAGGAACTAATTCCCAAGTTAATAATAGTGTTTTTTTAGGTTTAGAAGCAGGTAAAGGAGAAAATAATGATGCTCGCCTCCATATTGCCAATAGTGCTTCCAATTCCACTTCCCTCATCTACGGAGAATTTGATAATGCCAAAGTAGGCATTAATACTACCTATGTTCCAGCAGATTATACTTTAGCTGTAAATGGTAAAATGATTACCGAAGAAGTCAAAATCCGCCTACGAGCCAATTGGCCAGATTATGTATTTGCAGAAGACTACGATCTCTTACCTATAACAGCCGTCAAAAACTATGTTTTAAAGGAAGGACATCTCCCAAATATGCCTTCAGCTGAGGAAGTGGCCAAAGAGGGCTTTGAATTAGGGGGGATGGATGCGAAGTTGTTAGAAAAAATAGAGGAATTGACTTTGTATGTGATTGATTTAAAAGAGGAGAATGAGGAAAGTAAACGACATCGAGCAGCAGATAAACAATTAATAGAAGAATTGAAGCGAAGACTAGAACAGCTTGAAAAATAAGTTTTGGAAACAAAGTTCTAGTCATAATTTTTCCCCTTTCATTTTATAAAAAAACAAATTATGGCAAATTTAAAAAACTACCTATCAATCGTTTTCTTTTTGGGTATTTTAGGAGGACTATTTTTTAATGTAGACAATATTTATGGGCAAACTGGGAATACTGTGTATGGAAGTGGAGCGGGGCATCGCATTACTACAGCTGACTATAATGTAATGTTAGGTGCTTGGGCGGGGGAGTATACAACAGGAGGCTCGAAGAATGTATTTACTGGTTATCAATCTGGTTGGAGGAATACTACAGGTGCTGGAAATGTTTTTGACGGTTATCGATCTGGTTATAGTAATACTACAGGTTATAATAATGTATTTATTGGTCATATAGCTGGTTATAGTAATACTACAGGTCCAGCTAATGTATTTATTGGTCATAAATCTGGACATGCTAATACGACAGGATTTCATAATGTCTTTAATGGTTACTTTTCAGGAAGGGATAACACTACAGGTTCCTATAATATATTTACTGGTTCTCAAGCTGGTTTAAGGAATACTACTGGTACTCGAAATGTATTTAGTGGTTATCAGGTTGGTGTTTTCAATTTGACTGGTTCCAATAATATATTTAGTGGTTATCGAGCTGGTTTTTATAATACAACAGGTTCTGATAATGTCTTTACTGGTTATCGTTCTGGTTTTTATAATACAACTGGTTCTGATAATGTCTTTACTGGTTTTAACGCTGGATCTAATAATACAACAGGAAGGCTTAATGTTTTTACTGGTTCTCAAGCTGGTTTAAGAAATACTACAGGTTATTATAATGTTTTTAGTGGCTCTCAATCTGGTTATAGCAATACAACAGGGTGGATGAATGTCTTTACTGGTTTTAACGCTGGATATAATACTACAACAGGGTGGATGAATGTATTTACTGGTTCTAACGCTGGATATAATAATACCACAGGTGAGGAGAATGTATTTACTGGTTGTAATACTGGTTCTAGTAATACCACAGGACATTATAATGTATTTAGTGGTTCTCAGGCTGGAAGTAAAAATACTACGGGGAGTTATAATACTTTTACAGGTCAAGAAACAGGATGGAGAAATACTACAGGGTCATTTAATGTATTTAGTGGTGGATATGCAGGATATTATAATACTACAGGGCATTATAATGTTTTTATAGGTGGAGAAGCAGGATGGAATACAGATGTTAGTAATAGCGTTTTTTTAGGTGCTCAGGCAGGCAGTAATGAGACTAATGATGCTCGCCTTCACATTGCTAATCATCAAGTCAATACCACCTCCCTAATCTACGGCGAATTTGACGATGGGCAAGTAGGCATTAATACTACCTATGTTCCAGCAGATTATACTTTAGCTGTAAATGGTAAAATGATCACAGAAGAAGTCAAAATCCGATTACGTGCCAATTGGCCAGACTATGTATTTGCAAAAGATTATGCTTTACCAAGCTTAGTAACAGTACAAAAACACATCGAGACGAAAGGACACTTACCTGGTATTCCTTCGGCAAAAGAAGTTGCCGAAGATGGCTTTGAATTAGGCGAAATGTCTGCCAAATTATTAGAGAAAGTAGAGGAGTTGACTTTGTATATTATTCAACAGAATCAACAAATTGAGGCTTTGAAAGCAGAAGTGGAACAATTGAAAAAGTAATGGCAGATGACGCTATTTTTATCTACCAAATTAATCCATAACAATGAAAACAATCATAAAAAAACGCCTTCCCCTAATGGCTAGTTTTTGTTTGATGAGTGCGTGTTTATTTTTTAGCACCATCGAAGAAAGCAAAGCCCAAGAAAGGCAAACACCAATATTGACCGAAACAAATAAAACACCATTAAGATCAGTATTTAGCGGCACAGCACCAGCAGATCCAAATAGTAAAGGTGCAGTAGCCACAGGGCAAGCTAAAATGATGACTTGTGGCACCCAAGCGACTTACCGCAGTATAGACGGTCAATGCAATAATATTACGAATATGAATTGGGGGGCTGCCCATACACAAGTATCCCGAGAAATACCAGCCGAATATGGTTTACCCGATTCATTCAATGATTTAGGGGGGCAGAATCGTCCGAATCCTAGAGTGATTAGTAATGAGATTTTTAAGAAAAATCCTCATGTATTTCCTTCGGCAACACTCAGTTCCTTTGTTTTTTCTTGGGGACAATTCTTGGATCACGATATTAGTGTAAGTCCAGAAAGTGAAAATCCACCAGAGTTTGCCAATATTTTGCCTTCTGGGGAACCCAATGACCCAATTATTAGCCCCATTACCTTCCACCGCTCCGAAGTGTTTCCTGGAACAGGAGTCAGTTCGCCTAGAGAACAGGAAAACGCCATTACTTCTTGGATAGATGGTTCACAGGTATATGGATCAGATCAGGCGAGAGCAACTTGGTTGCGTCAGGGAACACATGGTAAATTGAAGACTTCGGCAGGTGATTTATTGCCTTATAATACTTTTAATGGAGAAAAGACAGGTGTGATTGATCCTAATGCCCCTTTTATGGCAGATCAAGCGGTATTTGGTATTCTCCTTTATCCTGTTGCAGGAGATGTCCGAGCTAATGAGCAAAGCAGTCTAACCGCTTTACATACCCTCTTCGTTAGAGAACACAATCGTTTTTGTGATGACTTGATTGCTACTAATGGTTATAGCCCTATTGTAGATGATCAACTCATTTATTTAGAAGCAAGAAAGAAGGTCATCGCTTTATTGCAACACATTACCTTTAATGAATTTTTGCCTGCAATAGATGTACATTTAGCTCCTTATGCTGGATACAATAATAGCATCCAACCAGATATTATTAATGGTTTTTCTACGGCTGCTTATCGCTTGGGACATACAATGGTGCCTAGTGAATTATTGCTAGTAGATAATAATGGAAATAATGTAGGGACAGGTAGTGTTTCACTTATTGCTGCCTTTTTTGATCCTACAATTATTGAGAATAATGGTATTGATCCAGTATTGAAGGGTTTAGCCATACAACATCAGGAAGAAATTGATTTTAAAATCGTAGAAGAATTGAGGTCTTTTCTTTTTGGTCCAGGTGCAGGTTTAGACCTTGCCAGTTTAAATATCCAAAGAGGGCGAGATCATGGGTTAGCGGATTATAATACCTATCGAAACTATTTTACAGGAGACCCAGCGGCCAGCTTTGCAGATATTACGATTAAGGATACCCTCGCAGCAGATTTAGCAGTACTTTATGGAGATATTGATGATATGGATTTATGGGTTGGTTTGCTATCAGAAGATAAAGCTCCTAATGATCAGTTGGGAGTAACCCTTCAGGTGATATTGGGGGAACAATTTACTAGGCTCAGAGACGGAGATTATTATTTCTACCTCAATGATCCCGCTTGTGCAGGTGATTTAGCTACGATTCAGGCAACTCTACTATCTGATATTATCAAGCGAAACACTAATTTGACCAATATCCAAGACTATGTTTTTTATCCTACGTTTTGTAATCCTTCTATTACTTATACGAGTGCAGATAATGTGAATGCAGGAGATGTTTTGCAGACCATTGTTTCCAATGATATTCAAGCAAGTAATGCCATCCAAGCTAGTGGTATGGCAACTTATAATGCAGGTTATGAAATCACCCTCCAACCAGGCTTTGAGTCGGTTTGTGGATCAGATTTCTGGGGATTTATTGACGGTTGTGGAGGAATTTTGAAAACAGATCATACGACTCCACCTAATATTAAGGAAGATGAAGCAATTGCAGCAGCAAATTTTGCCCTTCAATGCTATCCGAATCCTTTCACCAAGCAAACCACGATTTTCTACACCTTATCCGAGCCTAAAATGATTTCTCTAAGCGTTTATAGCCCCACAGGACAAGAAATTACTCGACTTATAGAACATAGCCAACAACAAGCAGGCAGCTATGAAGTCCAGTTCGACGGACAAGATTTACCTAAAGGCGTTTATTTCTATCGCTTAGTAGATGAAAAAGGAAGTGTAGGTATTGGTAAAATGATTTTGAATTAATTAGGCGTAATCTGTGATTGAGGATTACATTTTTTCTAGTTCTAGGATAGGTGGGGAGTATAGAGGTTAGCCCTGAAGGGGCAAAAGCAATAGCGTAGGGCATCGCCCTACGAATGAAAGAAAATATAAGTTCAGCCCTGAAGGGGCAAAAGCCAAATAGTCCGTTTCTGTTACAATCATTAGATTAATAGCCATATTCTTATTCACACGGCTTTTGCCCTTTCAGGGCTTATAATAGATGTTTATTTTTCATAGGGCGATGCCCTATGCTAATGCTGATGCCCTTTCAGGGCGAAATTAAAAATGAAAGAATTATTCCCCAAATATCTTTGAACTAGCATTTTTTATACAAATTTTCGGTTAACCAATTAGCCCTTTCCCTTTCATCAACCTAGCTTGAAATGATGAAGGGGTTTAGGGCCTCTAAATTTTGAATTTTTATGTCTATCCAAACTATAAAAACAGTAGCATTTATTTTTCTTTTATTTTGCTTAGGTCAAGCAGCTGTTTATGGAATAATTGAAGTGTATGAAGTAGATATTAGACCTGATGCCGATGGCAATTTTGGTATTTATATTGGAGATGAAAATGAGAGTGGCAATATTCGTTATGGCTATCATGAGTCTAGTGATCCTGATAGTTCTTATTACTATTTGGCTTTGCGAGCAATAGAAGGGGATGATGAAGATGGTTTATTTGTTACAGATATGGGCGTTGTTGTAGGTACAGAAGATCCTTGTCTCAGAAGTGCAGGAGCTGAATTGTACGTAGATGGATGTTTGATTGTGGATAGTGTGGCTTTTAGGGGAGATGGAACTGCATTTTGGGATACCTTTTCTGATTCTACACTCAAAGCTAATTTCCAACCCATTCCAGATGCCTATGAAACTTTTAGAAGAATGAAATTTTGGGAATACGAATTTATGCCGACTAATAAGGTGCGCTATGGAGTGACGGCACAGCAAATGCAAAGAGAATTACCCAATAGCACAGATAGTATTCAATGGGATGGGGTCAAGTATTTACAATACAATCCAAATGACCTGATCTTTTTACACATGCAAGCCACCCAAGAGCTGGCCGACCAAGTAGAAGTATTGAAAACAGGTAGTGGAACGTCGAGTAGAACAATGGAGAATACAGCAATAGATGAACAAATGAATACCTTACAAACGGAAAATACAGCATTAAAAGCGGAATTAAGTGAATTAAAGGAACAAATGGAAGCAATTACCAAAATGCTGCAAAATGGTGGGCTAGATGTAAATCAATCCAGCTCGCAGAATGAAAACCTACAAAATAAAAAGGAAGAACCCATAATGACTAACAGTAATACTGCGATGAAGGGGCGTTTATATGATTGTCAACCGAATCCTATAGATGGGGTGGCGGTCTTGGCTTATGAATTGCCTCTTGATGTACAATCTGCTTCTCTTTCCATTAGTAATAGCAATGGACAGGTCATTCAATCCTATCCATTAACCGATAGTGGAAAGGGGCAGATTCTTTTTGATGCTCAATCCTTAGGGTTAAGTGGAGGAGCTTATTTTTATAGTTTAGTCGTTGATGGGGTAGTGTTGGAAACGAAGCAGATGGTTGTGGTGGGGAACGAATAGAGCAATTGGAATAAAATTTAAACCTATTTCGATGAGATTTTCAAACAGGGCAGTTCTTTTCAATTAGAGCTGCCCTGTTTCAATATAGAATGGTAAAATAGACCATTATTTTGGTGTATTTTGTGATTTGTTTTTGGAAAAGTCAAAAAAAATTTTTTATAAATGAAAATAATACTTATATTTGTATTCGCATAATGAAACTTATTATAAAGTATCAATGAATTATTCCACCTCAATATTCATCTATTTTATTTGTATAACAAAATTGAAAGCTCAATTATTATATAAATACTAAACAACCAATTGATTAGCATATCATTATTCATTATTAATCTACATTAGCTACGATATCACTATTCATTATCAGTCTACATTAATTTATTATATCACTATTTACTATCAGTCTACATTAATTTATTATATCACTATTCATTATCAGTCTACATTAGTTTTATTATATCACTATTC
>JAHDFT010000181.1 GCA_020628015.1 Bacteroidota bacterium | reverse complement strand
AGGGCATTGGCGAGGCTTTTTAACGAAGTATAGGGTTAAATTTATCAATCAAAATTGCACAGTTATTTTTTTACTGTTCCTAAAAGATAGATTAAATAAAGTCAACCAAAATAATCGTAGCAGACAGATGGTTGAATTTATTTCCTTTATCACTATCAAGTAAAAATCACTAACTGTATTACATACAAACAAATGTTATAGAAAGAACCTAATTGCTAGAAACCGTATTTCAGGAGTAGATCGATTGGAAATCAAATCTGCTTACTAATAACCACCTATTTTAAATCATTTGCCAATGAATAAACGTTCTACCATAATTGCTGGACTGGATATAGGCACCTCTAAAATATGTTGTGTTGTTGCTAGGAAAAACCCCGTTGGAAAAGTAGAGATATTGGGGGTCGGAATGGCAGAATCAACAGGTGTATTAAGGGGAGTAATCTCTAATATAGATAAAACTGTACAGGCAATCAATAAAGCTGTGGGAGAGGCTTCTCGAAGGTCTGGTATAAAAATTAAAAACATATATGTAGGCATCACAGGCCTAAATATCAATTGTCATAGGCGTAAAGGCTATATTCTTAGACATTCCTTAGATAATGAAATTAGTCAAAGAGATGTAGATCGACTTATTGCAGATATGCATACGATGTCTCTTTCGCCTGGTGAAGAAATCATTCATATTCTTCCCCAAGAATTTTCTGTAGATAATCTGCCGAAAGTAAGTGATCCAATCGGTATGTCTGGATTGCGTTTGGATGGAGATTTCTATATCGTAACTGGTGAAGCAAATACCATTAAAACGATCAAGCGATGCTTAGAAAAAGCTAACTTAAGCGTAGCAGGTATCTGTCTAGAGCCAATTGCTTCTGCTTCATCTGTTTTATGTGAAGAAGAAAAAGAAGCAGGAGTCGCATTGATAGATATTGGAGGAGGAACGACTGACCTAGCCATTTACAAAGATGGAGTTGTTCGACATATTGCCATCGTTCCATTTGGAGGAAGCATCGTTACTAGAGATATTAAAGAAGGATGCAATGTAATGACCGAACAAGCAGAAAAACTAAAAGTCAAGTTTGGTACCGCCCTTGCTTCTGAAGCAAAAGAAAATGCTATCGTATCCATCTCTGGCTATTTACGTGGAAGAGAAGCAAAAGAAATTTCACTACGTAATTTGTCTTATATCATTCAAGCTAGAATGGAAGAGATTATAGAGTACTGTTACTATGAGATTAAAGAGTCTGGTTTTGAAAATAAGCTGATCGGAGGTATCGTTTTAACAGGTGGTGGTGCAAAACTAGATTATTTACAATACCTTACACAATACCTAACAGGACTTGATGTTAGAATTGGTTTGCCTATTGACCAATTGGCAAACGGAAAAAGAGAAATGGGAGATCCTATATTCTCAACAGCTATTGGCTTAGTTACTAGAACTTTGGAAGAAAACGAAATGCCTGTTCCTGCTAAAGAAATTGTAGAAGTAGTTCAAAAACCAACTATAAAGGCAGCATTAGAAAGTAAAACAATGCCAACAACAATGCCAACAACAATGCCTAAAGTTGCACTTTACGAGCCTACAATGCCTGTTAATGAGGCTACTCATGAAGAAATACTGGAAACAGAAGCAGAAGAAGTGTTGGAAGATGATAACGGAGGATGGTTCAATACAACCATCCAAAAATGGAGAAATTGGCTAGAAAAAGATGTCAAAGACTTTGATTAAAGTTCTGCCAGTCTATCATAATTGATTTGTTTAAAATGTATTAGGCTTATATAATTGTTAGCGCAAATTTTTCTACTATAGCCCTTTTTTAATGTTCAAAACTCCTAATAAATAAGTCTTTATAATCCTAATACTTATTCTCTAAAAGAAAACATTCATAAAAAGTATCAACTATGCCTATTAATAAAAAACAAAATATACAGGATACGGATAATATAATAAAGGTCATTGGTGTTGGTGGTGGTGGAAGCAATGCTGTTAATCACATGTTTAGTCAAGGGATTCGTGGTGTAAGCTTTGTCATTTGCAATACTGATGAGCAGGCTATAGCTTTAAGTAAAGTGCCTATTAAAGTACAACTTGGACCTGGATTGACCGATGGGAGAGGAGCAGGTTCGCAACCAGAAGTTGGTAAAAATGCTACCCTAGAGTCTTTGGATGAGGTCAAGCAACTAATTAATGATGGTACCAAAATGGTCTTTATTACTGCTGGTATGGGCGGTGGTACAGGTACAGGAGGTGCGCCAATAGTGGCCAAAGCAGCCCGTGAAATGGGTATCCTAACGGTAGGAATCGTCACTTCTCCTTTCAGCTTTGAGGGCAGAAAGCGCATTATGCAAGCGCAGAAGGGAATCGAGGAAATGAAAGAGAATGTCGATACATTAATCGTAATTTCTAATGATAAAATGCGTGATTTATACGGTAATTTAACCTTGTCAAATGCATTCGCTAATGCGGATAATATTTTGGCAACGGCTGCGAAAGGAATTGCCGAAATCATTACTGTTCCAGGTTATGTTAATGTGGATTTTGAAGATGTTAATACTGTAATGAAAAATAGTGGGGTAGCCATTATGGGTACAGGGGTTGCAGATGGTGAGGATCGTGCTATCAAAGCAGTCAAAGCAGCATTAGCTTCTCCATTGTTGGATGATAATGACATCACAGGAGCAAAATATATTCTATTAAACATTACTTCTGGTACTAGAGAAGTATTGATGGATGAAGTGGGAGAAATTACCAACTACATCCAAGAGGCGGCGGGGTATACATCAGAGGTAATCTGGGGGAACTGTACAGATGAAGGCTTGGAAGATAAATTGAGTGTAACGGTTATTGCTACAGGCTTTGAAACCAATAGCGACAAGCGCAAGCACACCCAACAAAGACAGAAAGAACGGGTTGTACTAACGCTTGATGATCAGCCAATGAAAAGTAATAGCAGGAGTCGTTTTGCAATGGAGGAGCGGAAGATAGAAGAGCCTATTTTCAATAGGAATAATAATAGGCAACAGTTTCAGCCAATTAGACAAAAACCAAAACAAGAGGAATTTAAGCCAGATAATTCGTTCAATTTTCAGCAACAGGATTCTAAGAGACAAGCACCAACCCCACCCAAAAAGAAAAACTATTCTAATAGTGGCTTTTCTAATGATGAAGATCGTATGAAGGTTTTCATGGAACGTAGAAAAAGGCTACAAGGATTGAATCTCAAACTCAAAGAGGAAAACCTTGATGACATGGAGAGTCAACCTGCTTACAAGCGACGTAATATCCAACTGGATGATATGCCGCATTCATCAGAGACTAATGTTTCTAAGTATTCTTTATACGAAGAGGAAAAGAATCGTCCAAGAATTGGTAAGCGGAATCCTTTTTTACATGATAATGTAGACTAGACTAGAATTTTCTAGTGGTGGATTTAAAGCAAAAGGTCGGGGCCTGTTATAGTTGGTACAAAACTGGGGTTAAGTGAAAAACTTTGTTTGTCCTACTTTGCAGACCCTAACCTAAGCTTTTTAGATAATCAAATCTTTCTTAGAAAAGAATCATTATCTAATCAAAAGTATAACATTTAATTGTGAGGTGGAAGAGGGAGATACAGATCTCAAGTTTGTAGGCTTCCTCTTTTTTTACCAATCAAATTGCTATAACTATTCTTCTACATAAGAATGGAAAGAAAATGAATTTGCTTTGCTGCTTAATTTTAATTGGTATATATGTGTGATACAACGAGTGTGTGAAAAAATTGAGTAGTAAATCTAGTCATATTAAATTGACTAGTCATGAGTTGTCATGTATAGGCAACAATGTTACAACAACAAAACTAAGAAAACATTTTGTCATTAAAATGTCTAATGACAATTTGATGGGATAAGTAAGAATAAATTTCCTTGCTAATATATATCTGTATAGTTGTATACGCTAATGTACAACAAAAACAGAGAAGGATGCGAATTGGTCTTGTCAAGTTATTTTTTTGACAATTCTTTGTCGTTTGTATGCCTTAAATATAGGCAAATATTGAATATAGTATATTGATTTTTTTATTTATTGCTTTATTGATACAATATTCATAACGAAAAAGTATAACATTTAATTGTGAGGTGGAAGAGGGAGACACAAATTATATTTTGTGGACTTCCTCTTTTTTATTTTTCACTTGGTACTTAATGTAAAAGTGTTAGATAATATCTAGAATTCAGTTTTTAATGTAATGAATGGACTAAATGGTTTTGATTGGGATGATCAAAAAGTTTTACTAATATTGATTGTTATTTTGTTTGCGTGTATAATGTTTTATACTTTCAATGATGTGATTAGAGAAAATAATTTAAGGGTAAAAGGATTTGATTTTGAAGTAGCATAGGTATTTTGAATTTATTTTGTAGGCAAATTATTCATGTCAAACCAATAATGAGAGATATGTTCAACGATCTCAATAAGATCAAAGTAAGAAATAGGTTTAGATATATAACTATTAGCCTGTAATTGATAGCATTTTTTTATTTCGTCTTGATTAGAAGAAGTTGATAAGATGACAACAGGAATTGACTTTAAACTATCATCATTTTTAATATGCTGCAAAACTTCTATACCACTCATTCTTGGCATATTGATGTCTAGTAACACTAAATCTGGAGTAGTAGAAGAACTATGTACGCCTTGCTTTTTCAAAAAACCAAGTGCTTCACTACCATCATGAAATATATTGATATTCACATCCCTTTTACAATCATTGAATGCTTCTTGAGTGAGTAAGGTATCATGTGGGTTGTCATCAATTAGTAATACCTCTTTTTTCCTATTTTGATTGGTCATGATATGTCTAATTTTCAAAAGTAATAAATTTTATATCCATTTTTTGCTCGTTTCTAAACAAGAAAAATGTCGTATGCATAGTTATTAGAAGATGGAAATGGTTAGGGCTTTGTATTTAATCCATTACTTAATTGAATAGTGATTAACTTTATGCATAAATAATGCCGATTAATGAAAATAATCTATAATTATTTTTTGTCATTATTGTTCGCAAATAATAATGACAAAAGTATATTTAGGGTAGATAAGGTTATTGGAATTTATTTTTAACCTACTCCTGCTAATAACAAATGTCTCCTAAGCTGATCTCATCTGGATTAAATGCTAATTCATAATGATGGATATTATGTTGGTTTAGTGCTTGAGCAGTACTATTTCCAATGGCTATAATTTTTTGATTTGGGGAAATTTTGCTATGAGTTAAGTAAGCTTGGACATTCATGGGACTGGTGAGTACAATTATATCTGTCTTGGGAATGGATATGCTTGTAACTGGATTATTTTTATAAACAGTAAGTTGATGTAGCTCTATAGTATCGGGTAAGTTTTTTTGAATACTATTAAGACTATTTTGAGCTGTAGGGAATAATACAGATTGATGTTTAGCAATTTGGGCAAATGCTGTGGCAATATTAAGCGTGTCAGCTCCTTCTCCTATAAAATCTGCATGTCTATTATATTTATTGAGTTGTTTAGCAGTACCAGATCCAATTGTAGCAATACGACAATTTGGCGCAATTGTCGGTTGTTGGTCAAAGAAATATTTTACCCCTCTTTTACTAGAAAAAAATAGCCAATCTGTTTGTGGAAAATCCTTAAAAATCAATGGCGCAAATGAAATAAGAGAACTAGCATGAATAATATAATTTTTATGTTGCAAATATCGGTATAAATAACTTTCTGTATTTAGTTGCCTAGAAATAAAAACAGATTTAGGGTTACTTTGATATAGCTGTGTAAAGGCCATTTCTTGCAAAATGGACCTGTCTTGATGTTTGAAATACCACCTTCTAGGCATTTTTTCCCAGCTTTCAGCTCTACTAATCCACAAATGAAAATGAGCATCTGCTCTTTTTTCACAAAAAATACCAATAGGCTGTTGACAACCTCCATCTAATTTGGCTAAGATGCTACGTTCTACATCAACACTAGCAGCAATGTCCGCATCGTGTAGGTGTTGGGTAACTTCGTGTAAATAGGTATCATTTTCTCGAATCTGGAAAGCCAATACACCTTGGGCGGCAGCAGGAACACAGGTCAATTGATTCAAAGATTGCACCTCGTAGTTTGACAAATCAATAGCCAAACGATCTAAACCAGCTTGCGCTAATACAATCGCATCGAAATCATCTGTTGTAAGCTTGTGAATTCGAGTAGGGACATTACCTCTAATGTCTTTAAACTCCAAATCTCTCCTCATTGCTTTTAGTTGGGCTTTTCTTCTACTAGAAGAAGTGCCAATAATAGCTTCACGCTTTAATTGCAATGGTTGTAACGGATCACAAGCACTTTTTTTGATAATCAAACAATCAAAAGGATTAGCACGATAAGAATTGGCAGCAATGCACAAGCCTGGAGGTGAACTTGTCGGTAAATCTTTATAAGAATGTACAGCAAGATCTACTTCTTTATTGAGCAAAGCCATCTCGATTTCTTTGGTGAAAAAGCCTTTTCCCTCAATTTTGTCAAAGCTGAGATGCTGGATTTGATCTCCTTTCGTTTTGATCACCTGAATTTCTACCTCAAATCCTTTCGTCTCAAGTTGTTTGCGGGTAAAATGTGCTTGCCAAAGTGCCAATTGACTACCACGAGTACCTATAATGATCGGACGGTTCATATTTCAGCTATTTTTATCGCAAATGTGTATCTTTACAACAAATCTAAATCATAAATCCAATAATAATATTAATCATATGAAAATATATACCAAGACAGGCGACAAAGGCACCACCATGTTATTTGGTGGAGGACGTGTATCTAAGGCACACATTCGTATTCATGCTTATGGTACGGTAGATGAACTGAATAGTTATATTGGATTGATAAAAGATCAGGCGATAAAAGGGATACACAAAGAACGGCTTCGAGAGATTCAATTGCGATTGTTTACACTAGGAGCGATTTTAGCCGCTAATCCAGAGAAAAAAAATGTACAGGCCCCAGATTTATTAACATCAGATGTTGTTTTTTTGGAAGAAGCGATAGATGAAATGAATGAATCACTTCCTCCCTTACGTCATTTTATCCTACCAGGAGGACATACAACGGTTTCTTATTGTCATTTAGCTCGATGTGTCTGTCGTCGTGCAGAACGTCAAGTGGTTTGGTTAGATGAACAAGAGCCTGTAGCAGAAATTGTTGTACAATACCTTAATCGACTTTCAGATTATTTATTTGTTCTTGCCCGTATGTTGGCTGCTGACTTAGAAGTTGAAGAGGTCAAGTGGGAAAGCCGATAATAAGGATTTATCTAGTTAGTTTATTGGTGTAGTGATGTTTTATGATCACTACACCAATAAAAAAAAGTAGATTTGTAATGTGTTACAGGATTAACATTGCGTCACCATAACTATAAAAGCGGTATTTGTGTTCAATGGCTTCTTTGTAAGCACGCATCACCAAATCATAACCACCAAAAGCAGCCACCATGATCATAAGGCTGGTTTTAGGTAAGTGTAAGTTAGTAATCATACTATCCGCAATGCTAAATTCATAAGGTGGATGAATGAACAAATTCGTCCAACCACTAGATTCTTTAAGCAAACCTTTTGCCGAAACCGCAGATTCAATACTTCTCATAGAAGTTGTGCCAACTGCACATAGCCGTTTTCCAGTTTGCTTGGCTTTATTAACTTTATCAATTGCATTTTCAGTGATCGAAAAATATTCCGCATCCATTTTGTGCTTAGATAAATCCTCTACTTCAATATTACGGAAAGTGCCTAAACCAACATGAAGGGTAATTTCAGCAAAATGTACCCCTTGAATTTCAAGACGTTTAAGTAATTCTACGCTAAAGTGAAGACCAGCAGTAGGTGCGGCAACAGCACCAATTTCTTTGGCATAAACAGTCTGATAACGATCCACATCCAAAGGCTCTGCATCTCTGGTAATGTAGTGAGGGAGTGGGGTATTGCCCAATTTCCCTAGTTGTTTTTTGAAGTCAGCATCGTCTCCATCATATAAAAAACGGATGGTACGTCCACGAGAAGTTGTATTATCGACCACTTCTGCAATCAAAACATCTTCCTCTCCAAAATAAAGTTTATTCCCTACCCGAATTTTACGAGCAGGATCAACTAAAACATCCCAAAGTCTAACTTCTTTATTTAATTCTCGCAACAAAAAGACCTCGATTCTCGCACCAGTTTTTTCCTTCCTACCATACAAACGAGCAGGAAATACTTTTGTGTTATTCATGATTAAAACATCATCTTCAGAGAAATAGTCTAAAATATCTTTGAAGCGACGATGCTCAATGGTTTGTGTATCACGATGTAATACCATTAGGCGAGAATCATGTCTCACATCTGCTGGGTACTGTGCGATTAACTCTTCTGGAAGCTCGAAAGTGAACTCAGATAATTTCATAAATGATTGTAGATTTATGTGTATTGACAAAAAGCCATTTGTCTTTTATAGTAGACTTGTGAAAAGCCACAAATTTACTATTTTAAGCCTAATTATGTTAAGGTTTAGGGCTAAATTTTCTTAAATTCGTATTTGTAGCCTTTCCCTTATTGATTTAATATCAAATATTGTACATAATTTGTTTGTATTTTTCAAAATATTGTTAGAAGGATTTGTCTTAGCATTGCAAGAAATTTGGGGAAATAAATTGCGTTCCTTTCTTTCTGTGCTGGGGATTACCATTGGTATATTCTGTATTGTTGCTGTTTTTATGATGGTAGACAGTATAGAAAAAAGTATCAGAGGTTCCCTGTCTAGGCTAGGAGATAATGTGGTTTATGTACATCGCTTTCCTTGGGATGGGGGACATGGTGATTGGTGGAAATATCTGAAAAGACCTTATCCCTCCTACAAAGATTTTAAGGCAATCAAGGAAAAAGCAGTATTGGCAGATCGGACAGCGATTAGAATTATGCTTTTTGGAAAAGAGGTGAAATACAAAAAGAATAAGGTACAGAATGTTAAGGTGACAGCAATGAGTCATGATTTTGGGGATGTGTTTAATTTGGCTTTTGAACAGGGACGTTTTTTCTCCAAGCAAGAAACAACTAAGGGGCATAGTAGCGTAATTATGGGGGCTGACCTTGCCAAAGCTCTATTTCCTAGTATTCCTGATCCGATTGGACGAACGGTTAAGGTCATGGGGCGAAATATGACCCTAGTAGGAGTCTTGAAGCGAGAGGGGAAAAGTATTTTTGGAGATACCTTTGATGATGATGTCATGTTGCCTTATAATTATATGCGACGTTATGTAGATGTGAATAGTAAACAAGTAATGCCACTTATAGCGGTACGAGCAGCAGAAGAGGTGACAATTGATGAATTAAAAGATGAATTGCGAGTGCTAGTCAGAGCGAATCGCAAGTTAAAACCGAAGGAAGTGGATAATTTTTCACTTAACCAGGTGAGTTTATTGAATAATTTTTTGGATCAGATTTTTGCAGTAGTCAATGTGGCTGGTATTTGTATTGGAATTTTTTCGCTTTTGGTAGGCGGTTTTGGGATTGCAAATATTATGTTTGTATCGGTCAAAGAACGTACACATATTATAGGGATTAAAAAATCTCTAGGAGCTAAACGACATTTTATACTTTTTGAATTTTTGATTGAATCCATCTGTCTTTGTATTCTTGGCGGATTGCTAGGAATTTTAATGGTGTTGGGAATTGTGTTTGTTGGGAATTGGATTATTGAAAGCTTTTCTTTGGTATTGAGTGTGTATAATATGGGCTTAGGTATTGGTATCTCGGTGGGGATTGGTTTGGTAGCAGGCTTTTTACCTGCTCTGCGTGCGGCTGCTATGAATCCTGTGGAGGCGATTCGGTCGAAGTAGAGTAGCTTAATCGTTAGGGATTAAATTGTGTTTTTTTTGGCATGTTATATGGTGTAGTTCTAATATATTATTTGGTATGGAACTAGTTTAGGGGAGTCAAAGACTTGGGATTCTAAAACAAAAAAGTGGAAATGAGTTCAATATGA
>JAHDFT010000180.1 GCA_020628015.1 Bacteroidota bacterium | reverse complement strand
ATTGGTGGAGACCTTAATACTATTGAATAAATGGATTAGAAAATTTTTCGTCTGTTACAAATTCTTTATCCGTAAGCGTTCTTAAGAAAGCAGTCAAAGCCTGTTTTTCATGTGCAGTAAGATCAACAGGAGCGACATTTCCATCACTTGTCTTAAACTTACTATCTAAGTGTCTATGAGGTTGGATATCTCCAGCATAGTGATCAACAACTTCTTCTAAAGTGTTAAAACGACCATCATGCATATAAGGACCAGTCAACTCAATATTACGAAGTGTAGGAATACGGAAACGACCGTTTCCTCTACCATTATCTGCATAATTCACATCCAAACCAATATTAGCCGTACCACTAATTTCTCTATTACTATAAGGATTAATCGGCTCTTCTGGATCAGGATCTGGACTTAAACTCTTGAATAAGAATCCTACTTCTTCCATCTGAGGATCTTCAAATAAGTGAGCTACACTAGAAGCAACGTTTGGATTATCATTGAAGTGGTTGAAGTTGTTGCGAAGACTAATGTCTGGTGCGCTAAAATTCACCCCACTATGACAGCTTGCACATTGTGTTTTTTCACTAAAGAAAAGTGTTTTACCTTCTAATTCTAATGCATTGAAATTACTAAAATCACTATATAAACCTTGATCGAATTTAGAATTATAAGAAACCATTGACATTAGGAAGTGTGCCAATGCATTCGCAACACGATTAGGGGTAATAGCCTCTGAATTGTAAGCTTTTTTGAATAGTTCTGGATAGAAATCTGTTTGCTCTAACTTTACTGTTAAATGCTCCATTTCCTCCATACCCATCTCGATATGGTTTTTTACTGGTTCTAAAGCTAATTCTTGCAAATTAGCCGTTCGAGAATCCCAGAAAAGACTATTATTTAGAGCTGGATTGGCTAAAGCCATTGAATTACGTGTCGTTTGCATCCCTTTGAATCCTGGACTCAATGCATTTCCATCTGCAAATGCATTTTGTTGTTTGTGACAGGAAGCACAAGCGACTTTGTTGTTTAAAGATAAACGAGTATCATAGAAAAGAACACGACCTAGCGTAGCAATGTCATCATCAATATTGTCTACTCGATGTTCAGCTTTAGCACTTCCTACAATTTCATATGCTGCTTGCATGTGGAAAGGTAAGGCTTGAGCAAGGTCTCCATACTTATAGCTTTCAGCAGGTAAGCTGGGAACATCTGAATGTGTGTTTGTTGTTGGTAGGTCTTTCTGGCAGCTCCAGAAGGCAAGCAAGCCAGCAAGTACCACACTAAGAATAACTAATTTCTTCATGATGAGGTATTTTGAGTGATGGAGAAATCACCACAAATTTGATAGTGATTGTTTTCCATTTTTATAGACAGAAAATTTTTCTCATAATAAATAAAAAAGACTGTGATTCCAATTACTTTTTCAAGGCTTTGTCGATGCTTTTATAGACTAAAACTTAGCATTTAAAAAAACAAAAGCAGGCGGAATCACTTGTGCAGCAATAGGTGCGTCTGTTGCTATTCCAAAAAATATAGTAGATTCTGTAGAAATACTTAGGCGAGGTGCAATAAAATATTCTAGCCCAAATACAGGACCAAAACCTACACCTGCTCCTGCATTATTGAAAATATTGTCAACAGCAATAGGGATATTAAAATTATCATTACCCACAAAGGTGATGAAGTCCCAACCTCTACTAAAATATAATTTATCTAGTATTTTATGATAGCGTTCAGCACCTAATCTAAAGTTAAAATAGCCATTTTCTTGGTTTCTTAGGTCTAAATTAATACCAAAACCAACTCTTAAAGCTCTTTTGCCCTTTTTGCCTCTTTTTTTATACATAATATCAATAGGGCCTTGACCAGCAACAGCTCTATTGAGTGGGGTAAGTTTGACAAGCAATGGAGTCATATTCATTCCTAGATGCTTACCTGTTCCATAGTAAAGTGGAGTATTAGCATCATTATTCTCGTTTTGTGCCAAGGTATGATTAACTAAACAGAACAACAATGCTATAATAATCATGATATGTAATCTCATGGAGTAATAATTATAGCCTAACGATAAAATACAACCATTTAGGTACTTCTGTACTAGCATTAAAATTGGTTGAGTTTTCTGCTTGGTTAAAGAATGGATTGTTGGAAAAGGTTTCTCTTTGAGAATTAAAAGAAACAACGGTATATAAAGAGCCTTCGCAACCTAAAGACATGCGATGATTGAGGTGAAATTGCAAACCATAAACGGGACCTACACCTCCTCCAAAACCATTTTGAGTAATTCTTACTCGGTCAATAGAGGTATTAACAGTACTAGACAGCTTTTCATAGAAGGTAATGACATCAAATCCATAGAAAAACAGCCACCTTTTGCCTATTGCCAATCGTTTTTCTCCCCCTACCTTAGCAGAGATAAAAGAACGTTCTTGAATTTCATCAAAACCCGTCTGAAAAATATTACTCCGGTTGATATTTACCCCAAAGGCAAGACGCAATGCTTTTTTATTATTACCTAATTTAAGGCTAACTGGATAACCAGCCTGACCAAAAGTGAAATTGGTTAACTGATCACTATTATTAGCAAGAAAACTAGAAATAACAGTGGTTACATTGAGTCCGATTTCAAGTTTTCTTTCAGAACTGGGTTGAATACTCTTTTCTGTTTTTTCTCTGACTTCTATTTCCTTTTTTTCACCTTCTTGTGCTAGGAGGCTAAACGGTAAATAGAGCAATAATAGCAAGAGTATACTAGTAGTAAATAGAATGTGTTGTTTGTTCATAGAAACTGGTTTTGGGAACAAATGTGGATTGTATAGACACAAAATAAGAAAAAAACGTTGTCTTAATCAAAGTATCTATAAATCAGATATGTGTTTTCTTAGGAATGGTAATAAAATAACAACTGTAAGTAGGGTGGGTGTTTTTTACTACTATTCATTTCTAATCCATCAATAATCGGGAAAAGATAAATTGTCAACGGGTGAAATGATCATTTATTTTATTCCCAGACTTATTTAGTTAATAGTGTCTAAATTAGGAAAAAGGTTGTATACACATCTTAAAAAGAAATTTGTTTTATTTTAGGAAGGTTATTTTAGTGATGGATTAGAACATAAAAATTACTAACTTACCACTTTCAAATTTTTCCATTCTAAAAAAACTAAAATTATGAAAGTTGTTCAAACCATGTTATTTCAACAGTTTGGAGATTCTGGTTTATCCGTACAGACACAAATCAATGAATTTACTAGAGATAATAAAATTAGTCAAGATCGTTTGATAGATATTAAATATCAGGTGAAATATGAAAATGGAGAACCACATACTTATGCATTGTTGATTTATTTGGCAGAATATTATGAGGTCATGCAACAGGGTATCTTGGGTTAGTTGGATGCTATTACTAGCTTTGCTTTCTTTTCATTAATGAATCAGATGAACAATTATGTGGCAGTCATTTATCAAAGCATTTCTATTTCTACTATTACTAATTGGCTTACCAAATCTTTCCTTTGGACAGTTTGGTTTGCAAAGTACAGAGATTCAATATGTCTCTCAATATTACTTTAATGGATTGCATTATAATCCAGGAATGGCAGGAGATAGCATTATTCCTTCTGTAGGAATTTCTAGTCGTTTAGGTAAGGTGGGGATAGGTAGTAATCCGATTACTGTTAATGGGTATATACATGGTTATTTACCTACTGCAAAGAGTGGAGTAGGAGTCACCGCTTTATATCATACCGAAGACAATCAGTTCAAGGAAAGGATTTTGAAATTGGGTTTGTTGTATAGTTATGAGGTTTTCAATGGATCAGTAGGGTTTCTAAAAATCGGCTTTAACGGAGGGATATTGCATTTTCATACAGATGAGGTACCCAATATATTTAATCCCTACAATCCTAATCCTGCTCCTGTAGTAGGCTTGAATGAGGCAATTTTTAAATACAATATGGATTTTGGTGTAGTGGCTGGTATTGGTCAATGGAGAATGGGAGGAGGTTTGAATCATTCTAATGAACCCCGATTCACCTTTTTTGAACCGTCTATCTCTAGGAGCTTCTATCGACAAGCTTACCTGACTGTGAGTTATGATATAGAAATATTGCCAGAAAGATTATTTGTGCGACCGACTATGATGCTACAATCAGAGGTGAGTGGAAATTTGTTTTTATTTAGGCGGAATAATAGTTATGTGGATATTGGAGTACTGGTCTATGATCAAGACTTTTTTATAGCAGGATTGCATTTGAAAAGAAGTCAAGCTCCTTATAATCTTTCCTTTATGCTTGGAGCTAGGTTTATGGAAAATTATATGGTGGCTTTAAGCTATGATAATAAACAAAGTGCAGGTTTTACCCAATATCGTCAAGTAGAAATTACGATGACTTATGATATTTGGTAAAAATGGAGATGATTTATAAAACGACAAAGGCATTAGGAGATTATCCTAATGCCTTTGTCGTTTCAGTTCAATTGAATAGAATAGAATGGAATGGAATAATTATTTTACAGCTCCCTTCACATAAACCGCCTTCAAATCTGGTTGCCGACTACCTGGAATCGGCTCTAGGGAAATAAAAAAGGCCTCACATTGACCAATCTGCCCCATTTTAAATAGATTGTCTTTATCGGTTTGGTGATTAAAGACTCCTAGACTTTTATAAATGCCATTAACCAAAGCCCATACTTGATATTGTTTATTACCAGGTGGGTGGGGGAGGTGATTGGCATCCACAAAAAGGGATTGATTACTAGGATTAAAATAAGCCTTTGCTGTTGTTGCAGGATGAGCATCAGTACCAGCTAGTGAAATAACTTGCACGTTTGTATCTCGAATAGCTTTACAACTCTCCTGCAATCGTTCTAAATCTCTTTGCTGCAATTTGTAATCCTCTTTTAAGATATTCTTATCTTCTTTCAATTGGTTAATGATCTTATCCGTTTCGCTAAACTGCCGAAATAAAAAGACATTCCCCAATAAGCTAATACATAGCAGCACAAATGAAAATATACTAAGGATACTTCTATCCATTGTCTAAATTTAATGTTTCCTATTGTGTGTGGTCTCGATTGTGTGGGAGGTGATGGATTAGAAATAAAGGATATGGCTGAATTTATTTCTGTTCCATCACTATGGGTAATTTAGTCATACACTTTATCGCCTGCTTCCTGATCAACCCAAACGCCCCATAGTTTAGAATAAGCATGTATATCTTTGGTCACATTTCCATCCTTATTTTCTACTGCATATCCTTGATTAAGCCATTCAAAAAGACCACCGTATAAATTATAAACTTCCTCAAATCCTAAGTTTTTCAACTGTTCCCCAATCTGTTCGCTTCTTGCGCCAACAGAACAATATACAATGACTGTTTGGTCTTTGGGTAATTCCGCTACTCTTTTTTTTGTAAAATCTTCATACCCGATCCAAATAGCATCTTTGATATGGCTTGTTTCAAATTCCTTTTTCTCCCTAGCATCCAATAAAATTAAAGATTCTTTTTGCTTTACCTTCTTAGCCAAATCTGATACACTCATCAAATCGACTGTCTGTTTGTACATCATCTTTAACATCAAACGATAAGTAGGATTTTTGATAGATTGAGCATCAACTGTACACTGATTACTCAACAATAAAATGCCAATTAAGAAAAAAAGTTTGAACGATAAGCGATACATAAAGTTTATTTTATTGAAATAATGGAAATTAAAAAGATGTTTCAGTAATGGCTGCTTCAATCAATTGACCAAAACGAAAAACCTCTTCAAAACGATTGTACAAAGGAACAGGAGCTACTCGAATGACATTGGGTTCACGCCAATCTGCAATAACCCCATTTTGAGTCAGATAATTAAATAATTCCTTACCACCTGTTTCCTTAGTTAAAATCGACAATTGACAACCTCTTTGCTTTGTATCTTTTGGGGTAATAATATTAAATAAATTGCTACCCTGTTTTTGATTAATATCATTTAATACAAACTCCAAATAACCCGTAAGCAACTCACTTTTTGCCCTGAGCTGATCCATACTTACCTGATCAAAGATAGCTAAAGCGGCTTTGTGGGCAGCCATTGGTAAAATAGGTGCATTACTCATTTGCCAAGCTGCTGCTCTAGCCTGCGGTACAAATTGACGAGGCATTTGAAAGCGAGTCTTTTCATCATTTCCCCACCAACCTGCCAAACGGAATAAATCTATATTTTCCACATGTTTTTGATGAATAAACACCCCACCAACACCACCTGGTCCAGAATTGAGGTATTTATAAGAACACCAGCAGGCGAAATCTACTTGCCAATCATGCAGTTGTAGAGGGATATTACCAGCCGCATGAGCACAATCAAATCCTGCAATAGCACCAACTTGATGAGCAGCTTTTGTAATTTTATCCAACTCAAAGAATTGTCCTGTATAATAGTTAACTGCCCCCAACATCACCAATGCCAAACTATCTCCAAGTTCTTCAATTTTAGCCAAAATATCTGTTGTTCGCAAGACATATTCTCCCGAACGAGGAGCTAATTCGACAATAGCATCTTTAGGGTCAAATCCATGAAGTTGTGCCTGACTATCTACAGCATATTTATCAGAAGGAAAAGCATCGGATTCGATTAAAATCTTATAACGCTTTTTTGTTGGGCGATAAAAAGATAACATCAATAAATGTAGGTTAACCGTCAAGGCATTCATGACAACGACCTCATCAGTAGAAGCAGCACCAACAATATTCAGAATAGATTTTTCTAGGAAATGATGATAAGAATACCAAGGATTTTTGGATTTGAAATGTCCCTCAACACCTAAACTTTGCCAAGCGTCTAGCTCCTCAACTACATGATCAAGGGTAGCTTTAGGCTGAAGACCTAGCGAATTACCACAAAAGTAAATATAAGGCTGGCCCTCATGTTGCGGGAAATGGAATTGCTTTCGATAAGCCTTCAATGGATCTTGATCATCCATCTGTTGAGCAAAGCTTAAGGTATTTTGATATTGCATAAATAGGAGTAATTTTTTATCGAACAATCTACAAAGCTAAGATGTTGTATGATTTTTGCTATTATTCCTATAAAATTTCTTCTTATCTTTGTGGAAAAATTACTAGGATAAAAGAATTTTTTGCTTAGTAACGACATAAAATGACTGATACAAATAAAAAATAAATCCATGAGTGAAGTATTAGAACAAACTGGTATAGATTTCTCCCCAACAGAAAATCAGGAGATGATTGCTCAAACAGTAAGAGATTTTGCAGAAAAATATATTCGACCAAATGTAATGACTTGGGATGAATCACAACACTTTCCTGTAGAGCTTTTTAATCAAATGGGAGAATTAGGATTGATGGGCGTATTGGTACCAGAAGCTTATGGAGGAGCAGGTTTGGGATACTTTGAGTATTATACAGTAATTACTGAGGTCGCAAGAGTTTGTGGTTCTATTGGTTTATCTGTAGCAGCACATAATTCTCTTTGCACAGGACATATTTTACAGTTTGGTAATGAAGAACAAAAGCAAAAGTGGTTACCTAAATTGGCTTCTGGAGAATGGATTGGTGCTTGGGGATTGACAGAACCTAATACTGGTTCAGATGCCAAGAATATGAAAACGGTAGCTGTAAAAGATGGAGACTATTGGGTATTGAATGGCACTAAATGTTGGATTACACATGGTAAGTCCTCAAATGTCATGGTTGTGATTGTAAGAACAGGTGAAGTAGGAGATAATCATGGAATGAGTACCTTTGTGGTTGAAAAAGATAATCCAGGGGTTAGAGCAGGAAAGAAAGAGAATAAACTCGGAATGAGAGCATCAGAGACAACTGAGGTGATTTTTGAAGATTGTCGAGTGCATCAGAGTTGTATGTTAGGTAATGAAGGAGATGGTTTTATCCAAGCGATGAAAGTCCTAGATGGTGGTCGAATTTCTATAGCTGCATTATCTGTGGGTATCGCTAAAGGAGCTTATGAAGCTTCCTTGAAATATGCTCAAGAACGGGAGCAATTTGGTCAACCCATTGCCAATTTCCAAGCCATTTCTTTCAAATTAGCAGATATGGCAACAAAAATTGAGGCAGCAGAGTTATTGACCCTTCAAGCAGCGGATATGAAAAACAAGCATATGAAAATGACCAAAGAATCTGCTATGGCTAAATATTATGCTTCTGAAATCTGTGTGCAAATCGCTACTGATGCGGTTCAAATTTTTGGAGGCTATGGCTACACCAAAGATTTTCCTGTAGAGAAGTTTTATAGAGATTCTAAATTATGTACGATTGGCGAAGGTACTTCTGAAATTCAAAAACTAGTGATTGCCAGAAATATTTTGAGGTAAAACCTTTGATTATAGGGACGTTTTATTAGTAATGTGAAATATTTTTTGAATTAAGTGCCAATAATTCTATAATATTTTATTAATTTTGCGTTCCGAATACCGAGAAAATTATTGAATATTTATAAATATATACTGTATGTTAATTATTGACGCAAGAGAGTCTGACTCTATAGATAAGGCTCTAAAGAAATACAAAAGAAAATTTGAGCGAGCAAAGATTCTAAGAGAGATTAGAAGCCGCCAAGCATTTACCAAAAAATCTGTTTCGAGAAGAGCAGAAGTGCTTAAAGCGAAATATAGAGATAAAATGAGACAGTCAGGTAAATTTAGCTAGACTGAATCAATGATATTTTTTAGATAGCTGAAATGTATTAGTTTGTAAGTCAATTACTTACTTCATGTTTTTGCTGTTATGTGGCATAATTGAAATATTTTACGAAATATTTCAATTATGCCATTTTTCTTTTATGTAATTAGATGCTATAAATACTGGTTCAAATTTTTTTGAAATAATAAAACTCAGCCGTAAAAAAAATTTGCCTTCTTGCAGAATAATGTTTAATTTTCTAGTACCAAATAAAAACGGAAACTTTGTGCAAATTCTTAATACATTAGTTTTCAGAGAAAATAAGATTTAATATCACTTCGTTGTATTTAATGAAATGCTAGGAGTAAGTAATTCAATAACTTATAAAATAGTATAATTATGGTGTGTCAAAACAGACAAAATTAAAACAAAGTAACTTTTTAGACTTTCAAAAGTGTATTTTTCATCTTTAAATGAATATATGAAAGAGGTAAACTGGTTGAACGATTGGCAAGAAAAATTAAACTCCTTTTTAAAGTATTTAGAATATGAAAAACGTTATTCGAAATTAACTATCAAAGCTTATCAAACAGATCTTCTGCAATTCTGTGAATTTCTTAAACTATCAGGTTTCAATATTAATGTGCAGGAAACAGAAATGTTGCATGCCCGTATGTGGGTAATTGACCTCGTAGAACAAGAGATTAGTGCAAAGTCTATTGCTCGAAAGTTATCTGCTTTAAAATCCTTTTTTCACTTTTTACATAAAAGACAAGTACTTAAGGCTAATCCTATTCAGGGTTTGAATGCACCAAAAGCTGCTTCAAGGCTTCCAGTTTTTTTTGATAAAGACAAACTGGAACAGTTGTTGTCTGCTGAAGGGGTGTTTACAGATGACTTTAGTGGTTGTAGAGATCGTTTGATTTTGGAAATTTTTTATCGAACGGGTATTCGACATAGTGAGTTAATCAACTTAACTATCGAATCCTTTGATTTTAATCGACGATTATTGAAAGTATTGGGAAAGGGAAATAAAGAACGCATTATTCCCATTGGTGAAAGCTTGATTACTTTGATAGCACATTATATAGAACAAAAAAAGGTGACATTTGACACAGTAACTTCCCCTAACTTATTATTAACCAATTCAGGCAAACCCCTCTATCCACAGTTTGTCTATCAATTAGTAAGAAATAAACTGGCTCTAATCACCACCAATAAAAAAAGAAGTCCTCATACATTAAGACATTCTTTTGCAACCAATCTATTAAATAATGGAGCAGACTTAAATGCGATCAAAGAATTGTTAGGGCATTCAAGTCTCGCTTCGACACAAATTTACACACATACTTCTATAGAAAAATTAAAGGAAGTCTATAAAAAGGCACATCCAAAATCAAAAGTATAAAA
>JAHDFT010000179.1:3613-10093 GCA_020628015.1 Bacteroidota bacterium | reverse complement strand
TTCCACTTTTGTCAAAAAACTTTTCACGGAATTTGTCAGAGAACCAGATTCATTAACAAAGTATCAATCTATTTTTTACTGTTCCCTACTTCAATATTAGGAACGAGTGAAAAGTAAGTATGCAAATTTTGGTTAGAGAAATTTAATCCTAGACGAGGCAAAAAACTTAGGTAATGCAGGGCATTGGCGAGGCTTTTTAACGAAGTATAGGGTCAAATTTATCAATCAAAATAGTATAATTATTTTTTTACTGTTCCTTAGACTAGCGTTAAACATTATCGCTGTCTATCAATCAAAAACTACTATAAAGAAATAATTCAATCATCAAAAAACATTGATTATGAGAAAGTTAATGTCAGCTTTACTGTGTTGTATGGTGATTTCCGTTAGTTCTTCTTTTGCACAAAAGAAAGATCTGAATACGGCAATTATGCAACTCCGCAATTACGCACAGTATGAAAAGGCTGAAGGTAAATCTACAAGCCTTGACAAGGCAAAAGATGCTATTGACAAATGTATTAGTGTCATTAAAGATATGCAAGCTAATAATAACCCCAAATTGAAAAATACTTTGGTGGCTAAAGCTTACTTCCAACAAGGACAAATCTACTCTGAAATGTCTCAGGTAGAGGGTAATGAAATGGCTGATGAGGCTACTACCAAAGCAATCGAAGCTTATACAGAGTGTATCAAATACGATGAAAAAAAGACACATACTAAAACGATGGTTCCTGCTTTAGATTATATGCGTACTAGTATCTACAACAAAGGTATTGGGCATTTTAAAGAAAAGGAATACAAAGAGGCTTATGGTTTTTTCAAGGAATCTTTTGACTTAGGAGATGTGATCAATAAAGCACAAGGCGAAGCAACTATTGATACCGCAACCATTACCATGATGGCTTATGCTAGTCAAAATGGTGGTGATGTAGAAACAGCAGTTAAGCACTATGAGGAATTAGTAGCTTTAGATTATGAAGAGCCTACTGTTTATCAAGCTTTATCTAGCCTTTATCTACAACAAGAAAAATTGGATAAAGCAACAGAGATTTTGAAAAAAGGTCAAGAGAAATACCCTAAAGACTACACCTTATTGATTACAGAAATTAATATGCTTTTAAAAACGGGTGGCGACTCTTCTAAAGCGATGGAAAAACTAGAGCAAGCAATTGAAATGGATTCTGAAAATCCAAGTTTATACTTCGCTTTAGGTACTAACCATGACCAAAAAGGAGACAAAGACAAAGCCATCGAAAATTATAAGAAAGCTATTGAATTAAAAGATGGTTACTACGATGCATTGTACAACCTTGGTGCTGTTTACTTTAACGAAGCAGCAGAATACACTCGTCAAATGAATGAATTGGACTTGAGTGAGCAAGATAAGTACAAAGAATTAGAGACTCAAATGCAAGATAACTTCAAACTGGCAATGCCTTATTTTGATCAAGCATTAGAAGCCAAGCCAAATGACTATAATACGGCTAAAGCTTTGAAAGAGATTCACGCTAATTTGGGTAACTATGATGAATCTAATAAGTATAAAGAGATGATGGATGCTGCGGAATAATCATTAATACTGATTCTGATTATTTGTAATTCATTCATTTCATTTTGATAATGAACAAAAAGGGAAAGTGGGATAATCATCGAATTAAATTCGGTGATTATCCCACTTTTCTTTTTATAGAGGACAAGGTGTGTTTTGATACCACAAGTGTATGTTTTTGTGGGGATATTTCGATTTACAAGAACAAGGTATGGACAAGGTGTGCCTTGTCCATACGGTTGTTAAAATTCCATATCATCAAATCCACCTCCACCGCCGCTTCTACCACCGCCACGACGACCTCTGCCTTTTTTCTTTTCTTCTTTACCAAAACGATAGGAAAAACCTAAATAACCAATCCTTGATTCTCTTCTAAACTGCATATCTAGGATAAAGTTATCTCCCTCTACATCAATATTAAAAAGTCTGGTATTAAAGACATCAGAAAGGCGAAAAGAGATGGTTCCTTTATCTTTTAGGACACTCTTTTGCAAGCCAATATCAAACCAAAACATTTGTCTTCTGATGCCTTGTGGACTAAAAGAGGGGGAACGATAGAATAAGAAAGATTGAATCTCCAATTGTTTCCAGACCGTCATATTCGACATGATTTTCCCTCCGAAAGTAGTGCCACTAGCCGTTAACTCTGCTTCCAGATTAGAAGCATCTACAGTAGTATGTGAAAGGTTTGCATCGGTATTAATGCGCCACCAATCTGTTGGTCGAATCATGGCAACCAGTTCTATTCCATAGTTTTCAGAGCTTAAGAAATTTTGAAAAGAAGTAGTTCTAATATTATCATCTGATACTTCCGTATATCGACGCATTACATTATTGGTCTTGCGGTAATAAATAGCTGGCATCAAACTCACCTTTTCCCATCGCTGATTAAAACCCAATTCTACAGAGTGAATGTATTCTGGCTTTAAAAATGGATTACCTGTAAAGATGTTTCGATTATCGGTAGTGCGAGTAAATGGATTGAGCATCCTCGTTCTTGGACGGTTGATCCGCTTACTATAAGTCAATTGTAATTTAGCGGCTTCAGAAACTTGGTAACTAAGGCTTCCACTAGGGAATAAGCTAAAGTAATCATTGGTAAAGGTATCTTCACTATCTATTAAGCGAGCTTCAGTAAAGGCCTGCTCAAAGCGAGTACCGATTTGATAAGCCCAGCGTTTATATTGTCCAGCATATTGCAAGTATGCCGCATGAATTTGTTCCTCATAGATAAAACGATTGCTGCTTGTCAAATCAATTTGAGGAATCGCTCCATTGACATCAAAATAAGTATCACTAAAATCCGTATCAATATTTCTAAAGGTCGATTTCCCTCCTATTTCCAGCTTTTGTTTGTCTTTTAAAGGATGGGTATAATCAACTTGCAGATTCAAATCACTATTGTCAGAAATCGTACTGATCTGGCGGTTATTAATCCCTGTATTGAGTGGTAAAGTTTCTGCTAAGGAATACAATTGATAGGAACTCTCTACATTCTCCCGTTCGCCTATTCCATAGGTTACATCCGCCTTCAACTCCCTTCCCCTTTCCTCAAAAGACTTCTGATAAGTCGCACTTAGCTCATAAGCATTGCGATGTCCATCCTCTACTTCCACCAGATCATATAATTGTTGAGCGATGCCATTTGCATCTAATAATTCATTGTCTATTGTTCCATCACCAGAGCGATTTCCTAAACTGACAACTCCTGAAAGGGTCAAAGTATTCCTCGCATTGATAAAGAAATCCGATCCAACTTTAATTTGATGGCTAATACGAAGGTTATCACTATAAGGCAGTTGATTCAATTGTGTTGTAGTATCTTTTATTTGGGTAACAGGTATCCAATAGATCGAATCGGGATCAAACACCTCCATCCATACTGTTGCTGTATCCGTTAAATAGGTTTGATACCGATGCCCAGCTCTAAAACGATTATCATAACGGAAGTTATAGCTACTAAATAGATTAACCTTTTTCTTTCGATAATTAAGACTCAAACCTGCATTATACTTATTTCTTGTTCCTATATCCACATTGGCTTTCCCATTAAATCCATCTCCCCTTTCTTTTTTGAGGATAATATTAATGATACCGCTCGTTCCTTCTGGATCATATTTGGCAGAAGGATTGGTAATGACCTCAACCTGTTTAATGGCAGAAGCAGGAATATTTTCCAATTCTGCATTCCGTCCCGAACCTGTCAAATTCGACACCTTACCATCAATCAAAACCCTGACATTACTATTGCCACGTAGACTAATTGCACCTTCCATATCGACTGTCACCGAAGGTAAGGTTTTCATCATATCGACCGCATTGCCTCCTTTAGCCGCAATATTTTGGTCTACATTAATCACCTTTTTATCCAAACCCATCTCCACCAATTCACGCTTAGAAGCAATGACGACCTCATCCAGTTCTGTTGAAATGGGTTCTAAAGTAATCATGCCAATGCGATTGAATCGCTCGATTTCCGCTTCAACCGTAATATTGTCAATAGTTTTGGGCGCATAACCCACAAAATTAATTTTGACATAATAAGCTCCATCCTCTAAACCCGTAAAAAGCACTCGCCCTCTTTCATTCGTACTCATGCCCTCTACCTGTGTTGAATCGGCTGCATTAAACAATACGGCACTCGCAAAAGGAATCGGTTCTCCCGTCTTTTGATCCACCAATTTCCCACCAATCACCCCACCTTCTGGCAGGTTTTCCATGAAGGCAGCACGCCCTCCTCCACTAGGTCTACCACCCCGCTCACCACCTCCACCTGGAGGCTGTGCCAATAAAGGAACAACTACTAATAATAAGCTCCATAATAGTAAAAACTGCTTCATAGATTTGGATTGAATTTATAATGATGCAACAAAGATATTTAATTTAGACAACAGGAATTGTTAAATTATTCTAAAAGTCTTATCCAAACCAATCAAAATACTAAACTCATCACTCAAAACACTTTATTTTTAGCAATTATTAGTACATTTGTAGGATTCCTGCTGTCTTAGATCAGTATATTTATTCTAATTAATCCTCAATAAACATGAAACAACGTTGTGCTTGGGTCTCGAACCACGAAATTTACATTGATTACCACGATAAAGAATGGGGACGACCTGTTCATGATGACCGTCAGCTCTTTGAAATGCTCAATTTGGAGGGCGCACAGGCGGGCTTGAGTTGGTTGACCATTCTACAGAAGCGAGCGGGCTACCGACAGGCTTTTGATAACTTCGATCCACATATTATTGCTAAGTATACGGATGAAAAACTGGAAGCTCTCCGTCAAGATAAAGGGATCGTCCGCAATCGACTAAAGATCAAGGCGGTTCGGACGAATGCGCTGGCTTATTTTGAGGTGGTGAAGGAATTTGGTTCTTTTGATAAATATATTTGGAAATTTGTTGGAGGACAGCCGATTGTGAATCAGTTTAAAAGTAGGGAGGAGGTGCCAGCAACGACTAAGGAGAGTGATGCGATGAGTAAGGACTTAAAGCAACGGGGCTTTAAGTTTGTCGGTTCGACGATCTGCTATGCTTTTATGCAGGCGGTGGGGATGGTGAATGATCATGAGGTGGGGTGTTTTTGTTATGGGGAGGTTTGACTTTGTTTATAAAGGCTATTATTGGACTCCTAATTTTATGGTGAAACATAAATCAATATTAAACTGTTTGTAGTATATTAGCTTATACTTAAGTTCCTACTAAAATTAAGTGCAAGACATTAAGTGATGGAACAGAAATAAATTCGGCCATATACTTTATTATTTAGCCTAATACTGCGTTGCAAAAATATTACGTACATTCCATGTATGCGCTATTTTTGCGCCTTGTCTTAGACTAAATAATTGAAAGGGTATTTTGGCCTAATTTATTTCTAACCCATCACTAGTCAATAATTCGTTTTTATTAATCCAAACCTTATCAAATGCACCATCCATGAATCAAGCTCAAAAAATAATGCTTTTTGTAGAAGGGCAAACAGATAAAAAAGTAGTTGAAATTATATTATCTGCTGCCAATATTCCTTTGGATAATATAGCCATCCTCCCTGTTGGTGGAAAAGGGAATTTACCTAAGCAAAAAGATCCTGCTTTATCAGATTTTACGATTGTTGTATTGATGGATTTAGATGAAACCTTTACTCAAGATGCTATCGCTAAAATTACCAAAGAATATGCAGATACCAATATAGAAGTATTTGTGGCTATCCCTGAGATTGAGTCTTGGCTTTTTGCAGATGAGTATTTCTTACATCAATATGTAAAAAATGAAAGTGCTAAAAAGATATTAGAAGCACTTCCACAACCAGAAGAAATTGAACAGCCTAAAGCTTTAGCCATCAACCTTTTCGGTGATTATGCTCAATATCTTAATAATACTAGTTCTTTCGATATTATAAGGGCAGCAAAGCGTTCGCCTTCACTTAAATACTTTATCAGCAGGATTAGTGAACTGCTTCATATAGATACAACGGAATTCCAAAAAGCAAGTACTCCTAATTTAGACTTACAAATTGTATCTAATTTATTAAAAGAGCTATTTAATGGGGATACAATTGTATACCAAACTGTTAATGGACAAAAATTTTCGGCTAAAGAACTGCAAGCTAGTATTGCTTTAGGTGATCCTATTGGAAAAGATTATGCTTCAGATTTATTAAGAGTTGCGAGAGATTTTTTAAAACGAAAGGCCAATAGATGCTTATCTTTGCATTAATCACATTTGGAGTAGGCTTAGGGTCTTTCTTAAAGATCCTACTATTAAATTAATTCATAAAGAAGCTCCAGAGTCAGATATTTTTGTCTGATTCTATATGCATTAATTAATTGAATAGCATAATCTCAGATGATCATTGAGAATTTTTATTAGTATGGTTTTCAGTTTATTAAATTGAGAACACAATAGCTCCTTCCTATGTTTTAATTA
>JAHDFT010000179.1:0-3513 GCA_020628015.1 Bacteroidota bacterium | reverse complement strand
ATAAAGAATATTTACTTTATCAACAGTAAAAAACACCAAAATGTCTACTATAGAAAACATTGAAATCTACGAAAATCTTTCCGAAGCTCTGGCAGAGGCAAGTGAGGTAGAAGGCCTAAGACTCAATGGAAAAAACTTAAGTACTTTTCCAGAAGAACTCCGTCAATTCACCAATTTAGTATCTTTAGACCTTAGTGAGAATAATATACAAGAGATTCCTGAGTTTATTGGGGACTTGCCTTTTTTAGAGGAACTTGTATTGAATAATAATCAAATCCAAGCCCTCCCTTCACACTTGAATCTTCCTAAATTACAACGATTAGAACTGGGTTGGAATCGACTTACAGCAATTCCTGCTAATATTCAGCAACTTCCTGCTTTGGATTACCTTTATTTGGTTAATAATCAAATCAATACGATTGCAGAAGAGATTGGTATGCTTCAACAATTAGATACTTTATGGTTGTCTAACAATGAAATCAGCACACTACCCTCCTCTTTTGGAAACTTAGCTAATCTTTATTCCCTGTATTTAGATAATAATGGTTTAAGTGAGCTTCCTTCATCCTGTTTTAAGGGATGTCAAAAACTATTTAGATTGGACTTGTCCTATAATCAATTGGAAAGTTTTCCATTGAGTATTTTTGACTTGTCGAATCTTTATCATCTCAAGATGAGTGAAAATCAATTAACAGATTTACCAAATTTATTTCACAAGTTAAAACAACTACAAATACTTAACCTTTCTAAGAATCAAATAACTATACTCCCTAATTCAATAGCAACATTACATCATTTAGAAGAATTAATATTGACCTCTAATCAATTAGCAAATCTAAATACTACTATTCTTGAACATTTACATCAATTAAAAACAGTTTATTTATCAAATAATCAATTACCTGAATTACCTAATGAAATAAGCAATCTAAAAGCCTTGAAAAAGTTATCTATTGGGAATAATTTATTGAATAAGTTGCCAGCTAACTTTGTACAACTTCATAATTTGGAAACTTTGGAAATAGATAGAAACCATTTTTCAACTATCCCAGTATCTCTGAAACAAATGCTATCCTTGAAGCATTTAGATATTTCTAGGAATGATATTGTTTTTGAGGAGGGGAGTTTAAAGAAAACTCTTTAGTTTCAGCTAAAAGATATAATATTTACATGTGTTAATTCATCTACTACGTCTGGTAGAATTGTAAATTTATTTCTGTCAAAAGATAAAGTACTCAAATTCTTCAAATTACTTAATGTTGTTGGCAAACTAGATAGATTATTATTACTGATGTATAGTTTTTCCAACCTGTAAAGATTACCTATTTCACTTGGAAGAGTATTTAATTCATTATTCGACAAACCTAATTCTTCTAGTTGAATAAGTGAGCTAATAGTATCATTAGATATATGACTTATTTCATTGTTTGTTAATAATAGGTATTTGAGAGCAGATAATTCTCCAAGTTGTTCAGGTAATTCTTGGATTTTATTCTCTGATAAGGAAAGATATTCAAGTTGTTTGAGCCTTCCTATATCAGAACTAAGAGAATTAATATTATTTTCCCTACACTGTAATCTTTGTAAAGAGTTTAGCTGAAAAATGCATAGAGGAATTGAATTGAACATATTAGAACTGATATCTAAATCACTTAATTGAGATAAGTTCTTCAAAGATTTAGGCAAATCTTTAAGTTTATTCTTACTAAGTAGTAAATAGTCTAACTGAGTTGCTTGACCTATAGAATCAGGAAGAGATTTCAATAAGTTCTTCTTTAATCGGATTGTTTTTAATTGTTTTAAATTTGAGAAATCTATATTTAGCTGTTCAATAACATTGTATTCTAAGTTAATGAACTTAAGTTGTTCAAGTCTTTCTATCGTTTTTTCTGGAACAATTTTAATATTATTTTCTCCTAGATCAAGTTTTTTTAAGCTCTTATTTCCTCCTATAAAAGTTGGTATATTTTCTATAGCATTATCATTCAAATATAGCTCTTCTAACTTTACAAGTTTACCAATAAAAGAGGGTATTTCTTGAATTAAATTCTCACTAAGATCAAGTACTCTAAGATTTTTGAATAAAGCTATTTCTTCTGGAAAGCTTTTTAAATCTTGATCGTTTAGTTGTAGTATTTCAACTGAGTTCACATTTTGTAAGGCGTTTTGCAAATTTGCATATATATTTTTTCGCATCTTATTTTTCCATTTAATTTACAATTAAGTGCATTATAGTTAAAAGCTATAACCACATTACAAAATACCCATTGTTTTAAGCTCCTGAGTATAATTTCCTTTGACTAAACTAATCAAAACATCACGGGAAGTGTAATTTTCTTTAGGACATAATTGACAAGCTCGTAAACCTTCCTCACCTCCATTAAATACCATAATTGGCTGCTTTGAAGCAGAGCTATTTTTCGCAACTTGGTAATCAATGTCTTCTCCCAATATATATCTAGCATCAGCAGAAAATACTTGAATTTTAGCTGCTGTAACTTCTTTCAACTTACTTTTTTTATCTATTAAATCATTTATAGCTTCTTCTGGTTTATTTTCAGATAACTCCTCATCGTTATAACGTGAAGTTTCACGAAGAAGTAATAACTTAAATGATAAATTAGGATATTTGAGAGAACCATCTGATTTTTCTTCCTCAAGTAGTTTGATCAGTTGCTTTTTAACAAGATGTCTTACTGCCGAACCACTAATGTAAGGTTCTGCAATTACAACTTTAACATTTTGGTTAGGATTATTACTCATTATTTCTTCAATATATTCTCCAACCTTATCAAAATGAGCATCTCTTCCTTCTGATGGAGGTTTAGGTATGTTTTGTAAGCTTAACTTATTTTTTGCTTTTAATTTATCTTTTGCATCTAATTGATCAGTTAAAAATGTTCCACCTCTTTCTAATGAAACCATGAATTTTAGATTCGCTTCATCTCCTTCTTCTTTTTGTAACTCCTCATTCAATTGTTCTCTGCCCTGTTGGTGTGCTGTGAGATAAGGTACATAAATTGCTCCTTCCAAAATAGAAAAACGCTTATTCTTCTTCCTCAGATCCATTTGAGCATTTTCTCTTTCTTTTGGATTACTACTTGAAAGTCTAGTTTCATGTTTTTCTAAGATTTTTATAATAGATTCATGTATGTTTACTCTTCCATCTTGGTTAGCTAGTAATTCACTAGCTTTAACAAAGAATAATTTCCTAATTGTCGCATCATCTACATCAATAACAACCGTTTCTTCTGGATTGACTTTGACAAAAATCTCAATCTTTTCATTCTTAGCTTTAACAACCTTTAAGTCAGTCAGGTCATGTTTTTGTTTGAGGCGAGGGAATTCCTTCTCAATTTCTTTTTCATCACTTGTATGCGATGCAATCTCCTTTATTTCCTTAATGGCATCTTGTAAGTCTTCTTGCTTCTCTGCTTGATCTCGATCATCCTCTCCTTCAGGTTTCTTATCATCCTTCACCAATCCCAACTTCTTCCCAACCTTCTTCAACCA